>DASSUE010000462.1:0-8360 GCA_035707305.1 Gemmatimonadales bacterium | reverse complement strand
GCCGCCTCGCTCTCGCTGTGGCCGGCGAGCACGAACATGCGGGTCACGTGCGCCCGGTACTGGTCGCGCAGCGCACGGCCACTCGAGTCCTGCTTGAGGTAAGGACCTCGCGCAGTGCGGCGAAGTTGTCTTCCTGGAGCTCGTGGAACGCTCCCCGTCCCGGCTGGTCGCCCGGGATCTGCACCCGATCGAGCCATCGCCCGTTGGCGTAGCGAAAGAAGTGGCTGCACGGAGCGCAGGCGGTGTCGAAGTTGGCGGGATCAATCGGTTTGGACTGCTGAGCGGCGAGAGGTGTGACGAGGACGGCGACGAGCAGAATCGAATACCGCATCAGAACCTTAGTGAAGGCGGACATCATTGCTTCCGACGGACATACTCTCTCGCCCACTCCAGCAGCTCCGGGCTTCTGAGTCCGACGCGGAGCGCCTGAGCGACCGCATCTTCCTCGCTCATCCCTTGATCGAGGACCAGGTACGGAACGAGCGCGGCACCGACCCGGTTCCCGCTGGCACAGTGGAAGAGAACGCTTCTGGTACCGGCCGTACGGAGCACGGTGCGAATTCGTTCCAGCGTTGTGTCGGTCAGGAGCCCAGCCGCGATGGGCACCACCTCGTATTGGATGCCAAGTCGTTGCAGGGTGGCGGTTTCGTCCAACGGACGAGACTCGCGCGGATCCCGGGTGTCGAGCACGATCTGCCCGCCCGCGGCGGCGAAGCGCTCCAGGTCGGCGGCGGAGGGCTGGCCACCGGTCACGACGGTGGGCAGGGCCTGGCACGCGTTGGGAATGGCCGCGAGGGCCTCGAAAGCGGTAGGCATGCCACAAACTAAGCGGTCAGCGTCGGGCTGCTCACTTATGTTAAAGGTTCCATGCTCACCATCGCCGTCGCGCAGTTTCGGCCCCGCAAGGGCGCGTACGAAGACAATCTCTGCCGATTCGGCGCGTTGATCCGTGAAGCCGCGGGTTGGCCCACACCACCGGGGCTCATTCTCGGGCCGGAAGCGGCGCTCACCGGATACTTCCTGGAAGGCGGAGTCCGCGAGCTGGCGGTCCCCGCTGAGAAACTGTTCGACGACCTGGCGCGGGTCCATCGGGACGCGGGTGGGGCTCCGGTCGATGTCGCGCTGGGGTTCTACGAGGTCCACCGCAACCGGCTCTACAACTCGGCGCTTTACGCAGCGCTCGGCGGTGGCGATGCGGGGATCCGGCACGTCCACCGCAAGATCTTCCTTCCCACGTACGGCGTGTTCGACGAGGAGCGGTTCGTCGAGGCCGGACGCGCCATTGAGGCGTTCGAGACCAGCTGGGGCCGGGGTGCACTCATAGTCTGCGAGGATGCATGGCACTCGATCGTGCCGACCATCGGAGCACTGGACGGCGCGCAGGTCATCCTGATTCCGAGCGCGAGCCCCGCACGCGGCATCCAGCCGGCGGATGGCGGACGCCCGGCAAGCGCGCTCCGCTGGGAGCGGCTGGTGCAGGCCATCGCCGAGGAGCACGGCGTCTACGTCGCGCTGGCGCAGCTGGTCGGGTTCGAAGGCGGGAAGGGGTTCATCGGCGGATCGCTGGTGGGCGCGCCGCGCGGTGATCTGATCGTCCGGGGGCCGCTGTTCGACGAAGCACTGATTCCGGCATGGATCGATTTCGCCGAGATCACCCGCGCCCGCGCTGACACACCGCTGCTCGGCGATCTCGAGGCGAAGCTTCCGCATCTGATGGGATCGCTGCACCGGGCCCGCAGGGGGGATGGGCGGGAGCCCGCGGGCGCGAGCAGGCGAGAACCGGCGACGCCGGCGCGGAGGGCGCCGGCCCGTTCTCGTCCGCTGCCTCCGCTTTCGGACGACCCGCTGGCCATCGATACCCAGCTCACCCGTCAATGGCTGGTGGAGTTCATCCGCGACGAGGTGCAACGACGGCGCGGATTCGAGAAGGTGGTGCTCGGACTTTCCGGCGGCGTGGACAGCGCCGTGGTAGCCTATCTGGCAGCGGAGGCGCTCGGCGCCCGCAACGTGCTCGGCGTCCGCATGCCCTACCGCACCTCGAGTCCCGAAAGCCTGGAGCACGCGGCGCTGGTAGGCACCGCGCTCGGCATTCCACTCCGCACGGTAGACATCAGCGCCGCGGTGGACGGCCTGGTCTACGCCATCGGCGAGGACGTGAGCCCTGGGCGCAAGGGGAACATGATGGCCCGGGCGCGAATGATCGTGCTGTTCGACCTCTCGGCCGGCCACGGCGCGCTCCCGATCGGCACCGGGAACAAGAGCGAGCGACTGCTAGGCTATTTCACCTGGCACGCGGACGATTCGCCGCCGGTGAATCCGATCGGCGACCTGTTCAAGAGTCAGGTGTGGGCCCTCGCCCGTCACGTGGGAGTTCCCGAGACGATCGTCGCGAAGCCCGCGACGGCCGACCTGGTCCACGGCCAGACCGATGAGGGTGACTTCGGCATCTCCTACCGCAAGGCCGATGCGATCCTGCATTGGCTGCTGCTGGGCTATCAGCCCTCGGAGATCGAGGGCCGCGGATTCACTGCCGAGGAGATCGATCTCGTTCGGAAGCGCCTCGCGAGCACCCACTGGAAGCGCCGACTCCCGACGGTGGCCATGGTCAGCCCGACGGCGATCGGCGAGTTCTATCTCCGGCCGGTGGACTACTAGAGATGGCCGGCCATCCGGCCATCCCGATGACCGACGGCCGCCCCATGTCGTACAGCCGCGGAGAGATCTCGACGTTCGTCATGCCGCACATGCAGAACGTGCTCGGCGATCTCTTCGGTGGGCACCTGATGGCGCTGGTGGATCAGGCCGCGGCGGTGGCAGCGATCCGCCACGCGGGCGGACCCGCGGTGACCGCGAGCATCGACCGGGTGGACTTTCGGGAGCGGATTCCGGTCGGGGCGCTGGTGACGTGTGTGGGCACGGTGGACTACGTCGGCAACTCGTCGATGGAGATCACGGTCGAGGTCTATTCCGAGCGCGTGAGCACCGGCGAGCGGCGGCACACCCACACCGCCCACGCCGTGTTCGTCGCGATCGATTCGCAGGGCAATCCCAAGCGCGTGCCGAGACTGATTCCCGAGACGGATGAGGAACGAGCGCGGTACGATCGCGCGCGGCTCCATCGCGAGCAGATGAAGCGCGGATGACCCCGCGCGGCGGCGTGGTGCTGCTCCTGAGCGGCGGGGGCGCCAAGGCGGCGGCCCACACCGGCGCGATTCGCGCTCTGGCCGAGGCGGGACTCGTCCCGGCGCGCATCATCGGCACTTCCATGGGCGCGGTGATCGGCGCGTGCATCGGGGCGGGGCTCACCGTCGAGGAAACCGTGCGGCGGCTGCAGATCGTCGGCTCCAAGGGAATCGTGCGGTCGCTGCTCGCGCCCTGGGGCGGCCTCTGGCTCGATGGCTTGCTGCGGAGCGACGCGCTCCACGCGGCGCTCTCCGAGCTGGTGCCGGCCCGCGCGTTCGCCGAGCTCGAAGTCCCGCTCACCGTCACCGCCACCGACCTCGATACCGGTGCCCTGGTGTTGCTCGGCCACTCGGGAGAAACCGTCCCGCTGGTCGACGCGCTCCACGCCTCCTGCGCGCTGCCGGTGTTCTATCCTCCCGTTTCACTCGTGAGTCGGCGGCTGGGCGATGGGGGCCTCCGCGGAGTGGTCCCGTTCACCGCGGCGGCAGGCGTGGACGCTGAGCTGGTCGTTGCGGTGGACATCGGGCCCGGATTCGACACCCCACCCGATCAGCCGCAAAGCCGGTATCCGGCGCTGGTGGCACGGCACAACGACGCGACCGGCATCCTCATGGCGGCAAACACCGCTACCTCACTCGCGCTCTGGCGAGCCGACCCGGCACGGCCTCCGCTGCTCTACGTGCGACCGCGCACCGAGCGCGACGCGACCTTTCGCGTCGACCAGGTGGAGCGGTACGCCGAGGAGGGGTATCGAGCAGCGCGGGCCGCGCTGGCGGAGCGGGCGCGGTCTTGACCACGCCACCTTCCGTGCCAAATTGCGACCCTTACCCCGGCCCGGAGCGGCCTTGTTAGCGCGTGACGTCATGGTCCCCGATCCCCACGTAGCCGTCGCCGGCGCCATGGCCAGCGAGGTGGCGATCATGTTCCGGACCCGCAACATCTCGGTGGTGCCAGTGGTGGACGACCACCGAACCCGACGCTACCTGGGCGTGCTGAGCGATCGCGACCTCGTCACCCGGTGTCTGGCCGAAGGCAAGCACCCGTGGCACACCCGCGCCGATTCTCTCATGCGAACAAACTCGCCGGTGGCGCGCCCCGAGCAGGAGCTGGATGGATTCGAAGTCCGGATGGATCTCGAGGCGAACGAATCGCATCTCAGACCCACCATCACCGTCGTGAACGATGCCGGCAACGTGGTCGGATTTATCAGCCATCCGGAACAGGTGCCGGGGGTGAAGATCGTTTGGGAATGACGTCGCCGAAGCTGTTCACCCTGGCTGAAGCCGAGCGTACCCTGCCGCTCGTCCGGCGAATCGTGGCCGACCTGATGGCGGAGTACCCGCGCTGGCGGATCGCCGTGGGCCAGTTCGAGCTGCTCACCGGCGGGGCACGCGCCGATTGGGGCGAGACCAGCGAGCTGGTGGCGGCACGCGAGGCGGTGACCGCCGCGGCCGCCCGCATCAACGGTTATCTCAAGGAGCTCGAGAGCATCGGCTGCGTGTTCAAGGGCTTCGACGCCGGGCTGGTGGATTTCTACTCCCTTCGCGACGACCGACCTGTCTTGCTCTGTTGGCGCATGGGAGAAGATCGCATCACGCATTGGCACGAGCTGGATGCCGGATTCGGGGGGCGCCAGCCGATCGACGGCGCGGTCCTGAACGAGGTTCGGCGGTGATCCGGCTCTGGTTGTTCCTCCACCTGCTCGGCTTCACCATGTGGCTGGGCGGCGGGATCGGCGCGATGTTCGCCGCGATCGCCGCGAAGAAAGAGACCCCGGCCGGCCTGGCCGGGGTGCTGCGGGGACAGGCGGCGGTGCAGCGGCTCATCATCGGTCCCGGCGCGTTGATCACGGTGTTGTCGGGGCTCATGCTGACGCTCAACGTCGACTCGCGGCTGGGTGGCCCCGAGGCCGTGGGGCCGTGGCTGATGGTGATGCAGGTCTGTGGTCTCACCGCCGGATTGCTCACCCTGTTCGTCACGGTGCCGACGTCGGCCCGACTGGCGCGGCTGGATCCGGAGACCCACCCGGCTGTGTTCGAGCAGCTGAGAAAGCGCATGCGCATCGTGGGTGCCGTGTCCGGATCGCTCGGGCTGGTGGCCCTTCTCGCGGGCGCGCTGCTCTAGCGCCTTCTCTCCTTTCGGCGGCCCGTCTTGCAGGCTGGTCGCACCGGGCACTCGCTGCAGTGCGCCTCTCGCGCCGTACACACCAGTGCACCCAGCTCCATGAGGCCCTGATTGAACGCCCAGGCGGCGGCGCCACGCCGCGGAACCAGCCGAGCCGCCGTATCCCAAAGCAGCCGCTGCTCGTCGCTGTGAGGATGAAAGGCGCGGCGCAACACCCGCGCCACGTTGGTGTCGACGGCTGCCACGCTGCGCTCGTACGCGAAACAGGCCACCGCACCCGCTGTGTAGCGTCCCACACCCGGTAACGCCACCAGCTCCTCAGGCTTTCGGGGAATCACACCCGCATGCTCCTCAACGACCAGTTGAGCCAGGCGGTGCAGGTTTGCGGCGCGACGGTAGTAGCCGAGGCCCTCCCAGCTCTCGCGCACGGCCACCGCGGGCGCGTCAGCGAGGGCGTGAATCGTGGGATATCGCTTCAGGAAGCGGTGGTAGTACGCCTCCACCCGCGCCACCTGCGTCTGTTGGAGCATGAATTCCGACACCAGCACGCGGTACGGGTCGCGGGTCCGGCGCCAGGGCAGGTCGCGGCCGCGGCGTCGGAACCAGCGCAGTAGTGCCCGTCGAAAGGCGGCGTACGCGGGGGTGGACTTGGGGGGCATGTGGGGTGAAGATAAGCCGCATGACAGCGCCGGCTCTCGAGCTTCCCCGGTCCATCGGCCGCTGGACGATGCACGCCGCGTCCCACGTTGGACGCATCACTTTGCTCGTGGCCGACGCGGTCCGAAGCCTCACCGAGTGGCGGATCTGGGTGCCCCGTGCCTTCACCGAGTCGTGGAATATCGGGGTCGGCAGCCTGTTCATCGTGTTGCTCATCTCGGGCTTCGCCGGCGCCGTCACCGCACTGCAAGCCCGGTATCAGTTCACCGGTACCATTCCGATCTACTATCTAGCGGGCGTGATCGTCGAATCCATCGTGCTGGAGCTGGGGCCGGTCCTGACTGGGCTGGTGCTCGCCGGCCGGATCGGGGCGCGCTACGCCGCCGAGCTCGGCACGATGCGGGTCACCGAGCAGATCGACGCCCTGGAGAGCCTGGGCCGCTCGCCGGCGTCACACCTGATCGTACCGCGAGTGGTCGCGGGGCTGCTGATGATTCCCGTGCTCACCATCATCGCCGACGTCATGGGGATCGCGGCGGGCTGGGCCTCCATGCGGCTCGTGCTGCCGATCAGCGATGCCGACTTCACCTACGGCGCCCGCGTCTTCTGGCGTCCGTTCGATGCTACCTATTCCGTCATCAAGGCGTTCTTCTTCGCCGGATCGATCACGATCATCTCGTGCTACATGGGGTTCAACACCCAGCAGGGAGCCGAGGGCGTCGGGCGTTCCACCACGGCCGCCGTCGTGAGCAGCTCGGTGCTCATCCTGCTGCTCGACGTGCTTCTCGCGCAGCTCTTGCTCAAGCAATGATCCAGCTCCGGGGCGTACACAAACGGTTCGGTAAGCAGATCGTGCTGAACGGCGTGGATTTCGAGGTGCAGGAGGGCGAGACTGTCGCGCTGCTCGGCCCTTCGGGGACGGGAAAGAGCGTTCTGCTCAAGCACATCATCGGACTGATCAAACCCGATGCCGGCACGGTCATCGTAGATGACCGGGACGTGGCGCGACTCAGGCGCCGCGACCTGGCCGAGCTCAGGTCGCATATCGGGTACGTGTTCCAGAACGGTGCGCTGTTCGACTCGATGAATGTGCTCGAGAACGTGAGGCTCGGCATTACGGACGAGGAGAAATACCTCGACCTGGATTATTGCCGGCAACGCGTGACCGAATGTCTGCGGCTGGTGAACCTCGCGCCTGAGGTAATGGAAAAGTTCCCCGCCGAACTGTCGGGGGGCATGCGCAAGCGAGTAGGCATCGCGCGCGCGATCGCCGGCAGCCCGAAGTACCTGCTGTACGACGAGCCCACGTCGGGCCTCGATCCGGTGAATGCGGACGTGATCGACGGCCTGGTCAAGCGCCTCGATAACGAGCTCGGTGTCACCAGCGTGATGGTGACCCACGACGTTCGTGGGGCATTCCGCACGGCCGACCGGCTCGCGCTCCTCACCGGGGGCCGGATCGTCCAGCAGGGGACGCCACCCGAATTCCTCGCCTCGGATAATCCCCAGGTGCGGGAGTTTCTCGAACGTGACTTCCCGGACGCCACCATCGCCGCCTGAGGCCGATCCATGGACGTAGGCTACAAGCAGGAAGTGACCGTCGGGCTGCTCGTCATCGTGGGGATCGTCTTGTTCCTGGTAGGGACAACGTGGCTGGGCGGCCGCTCGGTGCTCGGCGACGAAGACGAGTTCTGGCGGATCCAGTTCCCGGAAGCCGGGAATCTCAAGCTCAGCTCAGTCGTGCGAGTGTCGGGCGTGGCGGTGGGGAAGGTAGAGAAGATCAAGCTGGACGCGCCGGGCAAGGTGATCGTCTCGGTCAGTCTGGACGAGGCGATCCAGCCGCGGATAGACGCCAAGGCCGAGATCGTGGCCGTTGGCTTCGTAGGCGACGCGGCCATAGAATTCGACCCCGGTCGGGCGCCCCAGCCGCTTCCGCGCGGGCGCACAATCATCGGAAGCCAGTCGCATGGATTCGCGACCCGGGCGGAGCAGCTAGGCGATCGTGCGGACAGCGTGCTGATCGGGCTGCAGGAGTTCGCCAACAAGGAGACGGCGCAAGAGCTCCGCGAAACGATGACCGCGCTCCAGGCGACACTGGTCGCGGCGGAGCGGACCATGAAGCTCTACGGCGACGCGAATCGCGGCCCGAGCGCGGAGCTCAGCCGCACCCTGACGTCATTCCGGGCGCTCAGCGGCCGGCTCGACAGTACGTTCGCCAACCCCGGGCTCCAGACCGCGCTCGGCCGCTCCGATTCGCTGACCCAGAGCCTCAACCGGATGACGGCACAGCTCGCCTCCACCACCGCGCGGCTCGACACCGTGCTCCTGAATGTCAATCAGGGGCGCGGAACGATCGGAAAGTTCGCCACCGACAGCGGGCTCTATTACGATCTGCG
>DASSUE010000461.1:0-2958 GCA_035707305.1 Gemmatimonadales bacterium | reverse complement strand
CGGTGGCTCGTACTTCCACGCCTCGCCCACGTCCCATGCGTCGTTGTTGTTTACGTCCTGCCCCGGTTTGTTTTGCTGCCGCGGTGGGGAATTGTCGGTCTCGTTCCAGAGATCCGGAATCACCAGCGGCTTGATGCACTTGCCCGTTCCGGCGTTCGCCACGTGGGCGGCAGCTTTCGCTGCGATGGGCACCCAATCGAGGCCGAGGAGATTCCCGAACCAGGTGGCGGTGGCACCCCGGCGGATCCAGACCCGGACCTTGTACTCCTCCGGAATAGACTGGATGTACGCCTCGGGGCTGTTGATGATCCGCCGAGTGCCCGAGTCCATAACGATCGGCCCGGTAGTATTGATTGACTGCCAGCCGGCGTAGTTGCGGCCGGCGTATTTGAGCGCCGAATCCGCCGCTTTGTCCCGAATCGCGTTGCTGTTCCCGTTCTTGTACTCAATGGCGCCCGCCAGCGCGGCCGCGTCGGCCACCCGCTGCGCGTCCGACCGCACCTTGAGCAACATCCCCAGGTCGATCGCCACAGCCGCCATGCCAAGCATGGCAAAGAGCGCAACCGACACCATCACGATGGACGCGCCCCGCTCGTTTCTCACCGCTCCGGTCCGCATACCGCCTCCTCTGTCCTGCATCGCTTCGCTCCGCTCGTGCTACTATTGCCGGGTCCGCGTTCCCGCCGCCGAATCGGCTGCGGGGGTGCCCGGCGCCGGCCGCTGGAGCGGCCGCTGCCAATTCCATTGATCGGTTTCCCCGGTGGGGAGCGGCGTCGGCTGGTCGGCCGCCGTCACGATTCTCGGCGTAACCACGACGAGCAGCTCGGTCCGGCGCTGCTGCAGGTTCTTCGACCGGAACAGCTCACCCAGAATCGGAATGTCTCCCAGCACCGGGATCTTCGACACATTGTCGGTCGTCGCGTTGTCCAAGAGCCCCGCGATGGCCAGGTACTGCCCCTCCCTCAGCTCCACCTCGGTGGTCGCCTTGCGGGAGAGGATTGACGGGATCACGAACCCGCTGATCACCAGACCGTTGGCGAAGTCGAGCGACGACACTTCCGGCTCCACCTTGAGCCTGATCGAGCCACTCCGCGTGATCACTGGCGTGAAGCGCAGCTTCACGCCGAACTCCTCGAACTGAATGCCGATCGCGTTGGACGCCCCGCCCCCCTGAACTGCCGGGTAGGGGAAGCGGCCGCCTGCCAGAAAGTACGCTTCGCGACCGGGGAGCACCATAAGGTTGGGCTCGGCCAGGCTCCGGAAATCGCCCCGCTGCTCGGAGGCCTGGATGAAGGCCTGGAAGTTCGCGATATCGTTGTCCAGCAGGAACTGGATGGTGCCGTCCGCGCTGGTGGATCCCGACCAGTCGCCGTTGTCGCTCAGCTTGTGGGGGTTGAGCGTGGAGAGGTTGCTCGCCCAGTCCTTGAACGCGGTGCGGTTGATCTCCGCAAAGCGAACGGCCAGCTTGACTTGCACCGCCGGCGGGGTGACCAGGTTGTCGATGATGGTGGCGCCGGAGCTGCGGGCGATGTCCACCGCCCGCTGGGCCGAGGTCGGGTCCTTGACCGTCCCGCTCAGGGTGATGGAGCTGCCGCTGGCAGTCACCGTGATCTCCTCGTTGGGCAGGAGGGATCGCAGGTAACGCTCAAGCGCCGGCGCATCGGCGGTCACCTCGACCGAGTACACCTTGACGTCGGCCGAGTTGTCCCAGATCAGGAGCGTGGTGGAGCCGAGCGAGCGCCCGTTGATCACCACTTCGGTGGGCGAGACGATCGTGACCTCGGCGATGCCGGGGTCGCCGACCGAGAACCGCTGGAGCGGCACCGGGCTGATGAAGAGCGCGGATGCGCCGCGGGAGACCGAGATGACCCGTTCGGCCTGACTCACCACGCGCTGCGCCACGAGCGGCGTCGCGAACCCGAGACCGGCCAGCACGGCCAAGCCCGGCCGGAGCCGGGCAATCCACGCAGCTACACGCCCACAAAAAGGGTGGCTCACGGCGCTCCCACGGTTGAGGTGAACGTCGGCCCTGCTCGACGCTAGAACTTCTGCAGCGTGCGCTGACCCCCACGATAAACCTCGATGATGGTCGCGGTCGGTTCTGGCACCGCCACCTGCGCAGCTGGGGGACGGCGTGCACCGCGCGGGCCGGAAGCGACCTGCGGCGCGCCGATCCGGCCCATCAGTGCGCTCTGGCGGGTGCCTCGGGTGTTCGCCATGGACGTGTCGAGCGTGTTGCGCAGCGCCAGCTGGATTCGGCCCTGTCCCGATGCGAGCGCCAATGTCTCCGCCTGCTCCGGGGTCAGCAGAAACGTCACCACGCCGACGGTCTGGGGCTTCCCTTCCTTGTCCTGCTGGATCGACTGGCCGGCGGCCAGCGTCCGGACGTTCTGCATGATGATCTTGGTGGCCGGCTCCTTGTTACCCTGGATGTCGGTCATCGTGAGGAGCACGTCGACCCGGGTGGAGGGAAGTACCCAGCCCGCGACGCCGACGATCTGGTCCACCGCCATACTGAACGCGCGCATCCCCGGCTCGATGATGATCGGGAGGCCGCCACCGATACCCTGGGCCGCGAGCTTGGCCTCGAGAATCGGCTCGTTCTCGGCGACCGCGGTGATGAGACCGCGCGAAACTGCCTGTTGCGGGTTGCCGATGAACCCGGGCGGCACCGCGGTGCCGATCCACTCGATGCTCTTGAGATCCTTCTGCTCGAGCACGGTGCCGACGGGCAGGTTGCGCGCCGCCACCACCACCTGCGCATTCCTCGGTTGGGCCGCCATGAGCGGTGTCGCCTGCTGCCGGATGTACCGCAGCGCGAGGAACGCGGCGGTGCCGCCGGACGCGAGCGCCAGCGCGAGCATGAGAAACGGACGAGTCCGACGGGCCATGGTCTAATGCCTCACTCGTTCCGCATGGTGAACGAACTCGTGAGAGTGATTGGGGGAAAGACCCGGA
>DASSUE010000460.1:0-7794 GCA_035707305.1 Gemmatimonadales bacterium | reverse complement strand
CCGCTACTTCGGCGACGGGTTCCAGGCCAGCAAGGTGGTGGCCGGCGAGCGCTACTGGCGCATCCCGGTGATGGAGGGCGAGTTCCTGGTGCAGGAGAAGTTCGGGATGCTCAAGGCGGTGGGTGGGGGAAACTTTCTCATTCTCGCGCGGAGCGCGGAGGCTGCGCTCGCCGCCGCTGAGGCCGCAGTGGAAGTGATGGACCCCCTGCCCGGTGTCATCATGCCGTTTCCCGGTGGCGTGGTCCGCAGCGGCAGCAAGGTCGGGGCTCGTCGATCGAAGACCATGATCGCGTCCACCAACGACGCGTTCTGCCCCACCCTGCGAGCCGTCACCACGAGCGCCTTGCCTGACAGCGTAAACTCGGTGCTGGAGATCGTGATCAACGGCATCGACGCGCCGTCCATCGCGCGAGCAATGCGGCTCGGAATCGATGCCGCGTGCGGCAACGACGTGGTCGCGATATCGGCGGGCAACTACGGCGGGAAGCTCGGGCCGCACCATTTCCACCTCCGCAAGATCATGGCGGACGCGCCCGCATGAGCGACGAGGTGCGGTTGACGCTTCGGCGCCAGCCCGAGCGCGCCGTCGACCTGGGCGCGGTCCGCTTCTCCGGATTTGGCGCGATGTCCGCCGCGGAGATCGCGCGGACGCCGTTCGTGGACGGCGGGCGGACCAGCGTGCCGCTCGGCGAGCTGTTCACGGTCAGCGGCGAACGCGCCGCGGTCGTCCGGATCATCGGGGACCTCGCGCGGTTCGAGCGACTTGGAGCCGGTCACGACGCCGGTGAGCTCGTGCTCGAAGGGCCGGTCGGCCGTGAGGTCGGCGCCGGCATGGTCGGCGGGCGCATCGCAGTTCGCGGCAATGCCGGGTGGGGCGCCGGCCTGGGGATGGCCGGTGGCGTGCTCGAAATCGTGGGCGACGCCGGTTCCCGGGCGGGCGGTGCGGCACCCGGCGCGAAGCGCGGCATGACCGGCGGGACGCTCGTGATTCGTGGATCGGCGGGCGCGGAGGCGGGCGCCTCGATGCGCCGCGGGCTCGTCGCGATCGCGGGTGACGCCGGCCCCGGAGCCGGACGCGCGACGATCGCGGGCACCGTCGTCATCTTCGGCGCGACGGGACCTGACGCCGGCCAGTGGTCCCGGCGCGGGTCTATCGTTGCCCTCGGTACGGTGGCCCCGCCACCGACGTATCGCTACGCCTGCAGTTACCGGCCGCAGTACGTGAGCCTCCTGCTCAAGCACCTGGAAGAGCGCCACCGGCTCCCGGCCGGGCGAGCGCGTGACACGGGACTGTTTCGGCGCTACAGCGGCGATCTGGCCGAGCTCGGCGCCGGGGAGATACTGGCATGGACGCCGCAGTGACGAGCGCGGAGCTCGCGATGACATCCCTCAATCTCAACCAGCTCGCCAGCGAGATCGCCGACGCGATGGAGGAGAGTGCGGCGCTGCTCCGGATCCGGACCCATCGCCTGTCTGGAGGCGCCCGGGTGATCGACGCCGGCGTGGAGGTGGACGGCGGGCTCGATGCCGGCTTGGCACTGGCCGAGGTCTGTATGGGTGGGTTGGGCAACGCGGCCTACGGGCCGGCAGTGATCGGCGACCGCTCCTGGCCTGCGGTGACGGTATGGACCGACCATCCCGCGGTGTCGTGCATGGCGTCCCAGTATGCCGGCTGGGCGATTTCAGTCGGGAAGTATTTCGCGATGGGATCAGGACCGCTTCGGGCCCACGCCCGGGTGGAGAAGGATCTGTTCGAGAAGCTGGGCTACGCCGAGCAAGCCGATCAGGGAGTGCTGGTCATGGAGACCCGAACGCTGCCGACTGACGAGGTGGCGGCGTGGGTAGCGGCCAAGGCGCGGCTCGAGCCCGCGCAGCTCACGTTCGTGGTGGCGCCGACCGCCAGCCTCGCAGGCGGGGTGCAGATCTCCGCCCGGATTCTCGAGACCGGCCTCCACAAGATGGAAACGTTGGGATTCGACATCCGGAAGGTCGTGAGCGGCATGGGCACGGCGCCCATCCCCCCAGTGGCGAAAAATGACCTGCGGGCCGTCGGGCGGACCAACGACTGCATCCTGTATGGCGGCCAGGCCCACTACACCATCCGGGCCGAGGACGAGGAGTTGGCCGCGCTGGCGGAGAAGTTGCCCGCCTCGGCCTCGCGCGACTACGGCACGCCCTTCTACGAGATCTTCCAGCGGTACGGGGGGGACTTCTACAAGATCGATCCGCTGCTGTTCAGCCCGGCCGAAGTCTGGCTCACCAGCATGAAGAGCGGAAAGACATTCCACGCCGGGAGCCTCAACCCCGACGTGCTGCAGGCATCCTGCTATCCGTAACCCGAACCCGGAGACCGTTCATGCGTCGTCCCCTGGCTGCCGTGCTCATGCTCGCGGCCTGCACCCCCGCCGGAGAGAAGGCACGGCCCGCGGCCGATACCACCGCCGCGCCAGCTGCCGCGCCGACCGCCGCTGCCACGAAGCAGACGATCGTCACCGTGCTCTACAAGTGGCCCGCGGACACCGCCAAGTTCGAGAAGTACTATCCGACGCACCTCAAGATCGTCGGCGACGGCCAGCAGGAGATCGGGTTCACGAAGGCGGAGCTCACCAAGTTCACGTCTTCACTGGACGGGAAGAAGCCCGAGTTCTACCGGCAGGCGGAGCTGTACTTCCCCAACGCCGACGCGGCCAAGAAGGGCATGGGAACCGGGGCGTTCAAGAAGGTCGGCGACGATTTCAAGAACTTCGTCGCGCCTGATGGACTGATCGGGCTCATCGCTTCGGAGACCGGCGACGCGAGCGACACGCCCTGTCCCGCGCTGGTGACGGTCATCTACAACTCGCCGAAGGACGCGTCGGCCTTCGAGAGCTACTATCCCACCCATCTCAAGATCGTCGGCGACGGGCAGCAGGAGATCGGGGTCGTGCGGGCCGATCTTACGAAGTTCGATTCGAACCTCGACGGCACGACCCCGCCCGCGAAGTACCGCCAGGCGGAGCTCTGCTTCCCGTCGATGGACGCGCTCAAGAAAGGAACCGCGACCCCCGCGTTCAAGGCGGTGGGCGACGACTTCGCGAATTTCGTGACGAATGGACTTACGGGAATGATCGGGACGCAACAATAGCCACGAGTGACGAGTGACGAGTGACAAGTGAAACGACGTGACCGCTGCCAGTTTGTCTCTTGTCACTCGTCACTTGTCTCTTGTCTCTTGTCTCTTGTCTCTTGTTCCCATGCTGATACCTATCCTCGCCGCCCGGAGCGGTTGGCACACCGACGAGCTCGTTCGCGCGCTCGCCGGCGCGGGCCACGACGGCGTTGTCGTGAGGTACGAGGACCTCGCAGCCCGGGCCGGTTGCGCGTCCGGGCTCCGCTCGGGAACGGTCGACATCGGAACGGCGCCGGCAGTGCTCGCGAGGATCATTCCGGCCGGCTCGCTGGAGCAGATCATCTACCGGGTCGATGCGCTGCACTGGCTGGAGGACCGCGGCGTACGGGTGGTCAACTCACCCCGGACCATCGAGCGGACCGTGGACAAGTTCTATACCACGGCGCTGCTCGAGCAGGCGGGACTGCCGACACCGGCGACCCGGGTCGCTGAATCGGTGGACGATGCGCTGGCCGGCTTCCGCGAGTTCGGCGACATCATCGTCAAGCCGCTGTTCGGCTCGATGGGACTCGGCATGGTCCGAGTCAGCGACGAGGACACGGCGTGGCGGGTCTTCCGCGCCATCGAGGCGGTTCGCGGCGTGTTCTATATCCAGCGCGTGGTGGAGCACGGCGGCCGCGATCTGCGCGCGTTCGTGGTTGGCGACCGGGTGATCGGCGCGATCGAACGGCGTTCGCCGGGCTGGCGGACCAACGTGTCCCGCGGGGGCCGCCCGACCGCGGTGGAGCTGCCCCCGGTGTGGGCCGAGCTCGCCGTGCGGGCCGCCCATGCGGTCGGGGCGCAGTACGCCGGCGTGGATCTCCTGCCCGGGCCCAATGGGTCGGTCTATGTGCTGGAGGTGAACGGGATACCGGGCTGGCGCGGGCTCCAGAGCGCAACCGGTGTGGACGTCGCCGCCGCGATCGTGCGCCAGCTGCTCGACGCCCATGACGCGCGGTGAGGTCGGTGCGGCCGCGCAGCTAGCCTGTCTGCTCGAGGTCAGCGCGCCCAAGCCAGGCAACGTCTCGCCGGGTTTGCACTTCCACGACACGAGCTACGAGGATTTCCTCGCCAGCGCGGTCGCGATCGGTCCGGCCATGGCGCAGGCGGGCGACCGGCCCCTCGGTGCCACCATCCGGGAAGCGATCATCGCCACCCGGCGGGTCACCGGCCGGAACACGAATCTCGGGATCGTGTTGCTGCTCGCGCCGCTGTGCCGGGCCGCGTTTCTGAATCGCAACGGGCTCCGCCCCGCAGTTCGCGAGGTGCTGGCATCCACGTCGGTCGCCGACGCCGCGGAGGCGTACACCGCTATTCGCCTGGCGGCGCCGGCCGGGCTGGGGGCCGCGACGGCGCAGGATGTGGCGGCACCGCCAACGGTGACCCTCCGGGCAGCGATGGCGCTCGCCGCCGACCGGGACAGTGTGGCGCGGGAGTATGCCACCGATTTCGCTTGCACCTTCGAGCTCGGCGCCCCCACCCTTCGGGTGGCAAGAAAGGACGGCCTTCCCTGGGCCGATGCCGTGGTCGAAACGTTTCTCGCGCTGCTGGCGGCGACACCCGACAGCCACATCGCGCGCAAGCTCGGCGCGGCGACCGCGGCGGCCATGTCGCGGCGTGCCCAGGCAGTGCGCGAGGCAGGCGGTGTGAGATCGCCGAGCGGCCGGGCGGCACTGTCCGCACTCGACCGGGAGCTGCGCGACGAGCGCAATCAGCGCAATCCCGGCACCAGCGCCGATCTCACCGCGGCCGCGATCGCCGTCGTTATCTTGGAGGACGGCTGGACCCCATCAGGAGAGCATGACTGTGCGCAGTAAGTTCCGCGTGGAGGTGAGCAAGGACTACCTGGTCTTCGCCTCGGCCCACTTCATCACGTTCCGCGGCCATCAGTGCGAATCACTGCACGGTCACAACTATCGCGTCGGTATCGCCGTCGAGGGGAGCGTGGACAACGAGTGCCTGTTCGTGCTCGACTTCAGTGTGTTGAAGAAGATCGTGCGGACGCTCGTGGATCAAATCGATCACAAAGTCCTGCTGCCCACCCAGAATCCGAAGCTGGGCTACCGTGAGCAGGACGGCATGCTGCACGTGGATTATTTCGGCAAGCCGACGTACGTGTTCCCCCGCTCCGACTGCGCGTTACTTCCCATCGCGAACAGCACGGCGGAGATGCTGGCTCAGTACATCGGCTCGAACGTTAGGGACCAGCTCGAGCGTGACGGCTACCGCCATCTGACGCTGCTCGAGCTCGAGGTAGAAGAGAACTTCGGCCAGTCGGCGACCTACCGGGAGGCGCTGGCCGGCGATTGACCCGCGGCCGGGCGACCATGCCGCAGCGCCGCCACGTCGTCGGCGCCTATGCGGCCGGCGTGAATCGCGCTCGCGACCAGGGCGCCATCGCAACCCGCGTCCTCCATTCGCTCGAGATCCTTTCGGGTCAGCACCCCGCCTCCCGCGAGCAGCCGAATCTGCGGGTGCCGGCGCCTGAGCGCGTCGACCAGCCCGAGATCGACCCCGCACCCGCTTCCGATCCGCGCGAGATCGAGCACCAGCACAGCGGTTACGCCGCTGTCCACCGCCTGGTCGGCCAGACTCATGGCATCAGGATGCCCCGCCGCGTCGTCGAGCAGCGGGCTGATGATCGGCGCGCCGAGCCGCAGGTCCAGCCCGAAGACCACCCGGTTCGCTCCGGCGACCTCGATGATCGCGCGCAGATCGGCGAACGACCGCAGCGTTTCCATCCCGATGATCGCGTCCGACGCGCCGCAGGACAGCACCTCGAGCGCGCCGTCGGGACCGCTGGCCGCGGCATCCACCAGGAGCTCGCCGGCGAATCCGGTCTGAAAGCCGGCCAGCTCGCGGATCAGCCCCCGCTGCACCGGGCCGCCTTGAAGGGCGTCGAGATCAGCCACGTAGCAGGCGACCGCCCCGAGGACATCGCGGTACGCGCGCACCAGCGCGACGGCGTCCCCGGGATGCTCCGGAACGACCGCCGACTTCACCGGTGGATACGCAGACCGGTCGCCGCCCTGCGCGTGCACGGCGACTCCCCGGGTGACGTCGATGACTGGAATGACCTCCATGCGCCCCGTTCCGCTGGCTGAACCGTCGGGATCACCGATCATCGGTTGGGACGTGGGCGGCGTCAACCTGAAGGCCGCCCGCCTCGCAGATGACGTGCTGACCACCGTCATCCAGCCGTTCGAGCTCCAGCGCGCGCCCGATCGCCTGGCCGCCGCGCTTCAGTCGGTGGCGGCGCGGCTTCACAGCACACCGAGCGACCTTCATGCCCTGACCATGACCGCGGAGCTGTCGCAACACTTTCGCACCAAGCGCGACGGCGTCCGTTTCGTGCTCGAGGCCATCCGCGCAGCGCTGGGCAGCGACGCGATCATCCGGGTGTGGTGCACTGATGGCCGGTTCCGCACACCCGCCGAGGTCGCGTCCGATCCGCTGCAGGCGGCCGCGTCCAACTGGCTCGCCACGGCGACGTTCGTCGCGGCGGGCAGCGCAGACACAATCGTGGTGGATGTCGGCTCCACGACCACCGACGTGATCCCCATCGTCGGCGGAACCGTTGCCGTCGTGGGGCGCACCGATCCGGACCGGTTGCGGTCGGGCGAGCTGGTGTACACCGGAGCGCTCCGAACCCCCCTCGAGGCAATCGTCAAGCACGTCCCGCTCGGGGACGACGTCGCGGCGGTCTCGGCCGAGGGGTTCGCGATTACCGCCGATGTACACCTGTGGCTGGGTAATCTGTCCGCCGAAGATTATACCGTGCCGACTCCGGATGGGCGCCCGGCGACCCGCGTGTTTGCGGGCGAACGCCTGGCTCGGCTCGTCTGTGCCGACCGCGACCTGCTCGATGAGGCGGGCATCCACCGGGTCGCACGCGCGGTGGCGGAGGCGCAGATCGACGATGTGCGGGCCGCGCTCCGCCGGGTGCATGCGCGGCACCCGCACATAAAAACCGCGATCGTGACGGGGCTGGGCGACTTCCTGGCCGCGGCCGCTGCCGAACGTGTCGGGCTCACGCCGGTTGCCCTGGCCGCGGTCCTGGGGCCCGATGCCGCCCGCGCCGCGCCGGCCGCGGCCGTAGCCCATCTGCTCCGGGCGCTCCGTCCGGCACGGGTGTGACCGCGCGCTCCGCCGGCACGGCGGTGGTGAAGATCGGAGGCGGGCTGCTCAGCACCTCGGGCGCCCTGGAACGAGTCTGCCGCGCGATCGCCGACGCGGCGCGGGTCCATGCCCTCGTCATCGTGCCCGGTGGCGGCCCGTTCGCCGACGCGGTCCGAAAGTTCGACGCGAATGTCGGCCTCTCGGCCGTCGGAGCGCACTGGATGGCCATCCTGGCACAGGATCAATACGCCCACGTGCTGGCCGAGCGGGTGCCCGACGCGGTGATGGTGTGGGGCCGCGAGGGCATCGCTGACGCCCATGCGCACGACCAGGTTCCGGTGCTCGCGCCCTCGCGCTGGATGTTCATGGCGGATGTCCTGCCGCATTCCTGGGACGCCACCAGCGACAGTGTGGCCGCGTTCGTGGCCGGCGCCATCGACGCCCGGCTTCTCGTCCTGGTGAAGCCGATATCCGGCTCGCTGGAGGCCATGACCGACCGCAGCTTTCGCGCGGTGTGTCCGGTGGGA
>DASSUE010000459.1:0-3419 GCA_035707305.1 Gemmatimonadales bacterium | reverse complement strand
GGGCGGGCTGGTCTCGCGCTACTTCCTCGAGGTGCTGGGCGGGTGGCGCAACACCCGCGCGCTCGTCACCTTCGGCACCCCGTACCGGGGTGCGATCAACGCGCTCGACACGCTGGCGAATGGGTCGCGCAAGGGTCCGTTTGGGCTGCTCGATCTGTCCGAGCTGGTGCGGAGCTTCACGGCGGTCTACCAGCTGCTGCCGATCTATCCCTGCTACGACGGCGGTGACGGCAGGCTGGTACGAGTGGGCGAGACCGCCGGAATTCCCAATCTGGACGCCACCATGGCCAAGGCCGCGCTGGCATTCCACCGGGAGATCGAAGAGGCGGTCAAGCGGAATAGCGCGGATCCGGAGTACCAGGCAAACCGCTACGCGCTCAAGCCGATCGTGGGCATCGGGCAGGAGACGGCACAATCGGGCCGGCTCAGGGGCAGCGGCGTGGAGATCCTCCGCGCCCTAGTCGGCAAGGACCTGAGCGGCGACGGCACGGTGCCGCGGGTGTCGGCCACGCCGATCGAGCTCGCCGGTGATGCCGGCGCGATGTTCGCGGCGACCAAGCACGCCGCGCTGCAAAACGCCGAAGCCGTGGGCGTGCACCTGGAAGGTGTGCTCAGCGGCCTCTCGATCGACCTCGGCCGCTTCCGGAAGCCAAAACCCGCGGTGTCGCTCGGCGTGGACGACGTCTACTGGGCGGGCGAGCCGATACTGATTCGGGCCCGCTGCGAGCGCGCCGACGCCGAGCTCACCGCCACGATACGGTCGGCACAAGATGAGCCGCTCGGGGCCGCGGTCCTGGGCGAGCGCCCGGATGGATGGCGGGCCGCAGAATTCCGCCTGCCAAGGGCCGGGGCGTACCGGGTGGAGGTGACCGGGCAGGGGGTCGAGCCTGCGGCGGATATCTTCGCCGTGGCTACTGCCGCCGGCGTGGAGCTGCCGGCGGCCGCTGCACCGCCGCCACCTCCTCGATCTGCTCCCCCGCCGCCCGCTCCCTCGCCGGCTCCGCCGCCTCCAGCGGCGGCCGAACGATCCTGGTGGCCGTTTCCGCCGCTCGGAGGGAAGCGGTCCGGTAAACGTTCCAAGCCACCGGCCGGTGGAGCCCCGCCTCCAGCGCCGCCTCCGCCTCCAGCCGCTCCTTCGCCGCCGGTGGCTACTGCGCCCGCGCCACCGGCCGCCGCGCTCAAGACCACCATTTCGGCGGAAGCGCCCGAGCAGGCCACGGTGGGCACGATCGTTCTCATCGACTACCGCCTCGAGTTGTCCGGTGCCGATGCCGCGCCGCTACGCGAACGGATCGAGGCCGACGTGCGTCCGGAGGAGACCATCCGCGTCATCCTCACCACCCACGGCACCGCGGTTCAGGCTCAGGGCTCCCGCATTCAGGAAGTGCAGCCGCCCTCGCCGGGGAACCCGGTGCAAGGTGTGTTCGAGGTACGAGCGGTCGAGGTCGCCACCTGCCAGCTCGCGCTCATCTTCCGGCAAGGCGGCACCGAGCTCGGCTCGATCCGGCTGCCGCTCGAGGTGGTGGCCGGTGCACCGCGCGCCGGTACCAGCCAGGGCGTCGCCGCCGCGGCCCCCCGCATGCCCGAGGACGACGAGCTGCTGGTGCTCCTCATCCAGCAAGAGACCGAGCGGGTGGTAGTCCACAATGCCGGACAACCCGCCAACGAAGTGGTGACAAAGGTCTGGTACGAATACCAGCTTCAGTCCGACCAGCTCGGGCTCAACTATGTCACGCTCACCTCCAGGCCGCTGCAAGACCGGGGAGGCAGCGTGGCACGCACGGCCCAGGCCTATGTCGAATCGATCTACGAGCGGGTCACGCAGGACGTGCTTTCGCCCGCGGACATGCAGCGGTTGGAGAAGCAGGTCGCCGCACTCGGCGCGACGATGTGCGGCGAGCTGTTCGACCCCGAGGTCACCCGAGAGCTGTGGAAGGTTCGTCCCAGGCTTCGTGCCATTCAGGTCACGTCGTGGGAGCCGTACATCCCCTGGGAGCTGGTGCGGCTCAAGCATCCCGACACCGGCGAGGTGGACGAGCGGTTCCTCTGCGAGTACGGCCTGGTCCGTGCGCTTCCGGGCGAGAGCGGTCCCCGGTCGCTCCGGCTCGACAAGTGGGCGTATCTTGCGGCCACCTACCCCAACGGCAGCGCCGAAACCGTCGCAGGCGAGGTGGACTATTTCACCAAGACGCTGCCGTCGCGCGGCATCCGTCCCACGACGGTCGCCGCGACGTACATCGGATTCCTCAGTGCGCTGGAGGCGCCGGACTTCGACGTGCTCCACCTGGCGTGTCACGGCGAATCGCAGCACCAGAAAATCGAAGACGCCGTGCTGCAGATCGGCGATGAGCTGGACCTCACGGGGCGGGCACAATTCATCGCGGTCGACGCGACGACGGTGCGGCAGAGCGCGCAGCTGCGGAAGCGGCGGCCGCTCGTATTCCTCAACGCCTGTGAGAGCGGGCGGCACGGTCCCAGCCTGACCGCGTGGGGCGGCTGGCCCACCGCGTTCCTGGGAGCGGGCGCGGGGGCCTTCGTCGGCACGTCGTGGCCGGTGCGCGACCAGCCCGCGAGCAAGTTCGCACACGCGTTCTACGACGCGCTTCAGCAAGGCGACACGCTCGCGGCCGCGGCAACGGTAGCGCGGCGTGCCACCCGCGGGGTGGGCGATGCGTCCTGGCTCGCGTTCAAGGTGTACGGGCATCCGCGCGCGCGGCACGCCACCACCTAGGCCGCACGCGGCGCGGCGGCATGCGATACCTCGACCTCGACGTATGGATCGGACCGCGAGCCGGCCAGACGTATCCGGTCAGGGCGGGGACGACCAGCTACGGCCAGGCGGCGGAAGACGCAGCGCTCGAGCTCGACGCGCTGGCGCCGACGCTCAGCGCCGTCGTGGAAGAGCGCGCCGATCCGCCGACCTTGACCGCACTCGGCATCAGGCTGCACTCACTCCTGTTCCGCGCGGGGACCGGCCGCCTCGCAACCCTTCTCAATCAGTGTCTCGGTGGCGCACGCGGAAGCGGGGACGGACTGCGGATCCGGCTCCGCATCGAGCCACCCGAGGTCGCCGCGCTGCCGTGGGAATTTCTCTACTCCACCGACGACGACTGCTTCATCGCCACCTCGATCCACACGCCGGTCGTCCGGTACCTTGAACTGCTCCAGCCCATCCGCGAGCTCGGGGTCAAGCCGCCCCTCGCCATGCTCGTCGTCATCCCGCAATCGGAAGGCATCGACGCCGGCGCCGAAGAGGCCGTGCTCGCCGAAGCGCTCGACCACCTGGGCGACGCGGTGGTCTACAAGGTGATTACCGGCGATGTCACTCGCGCGCGGCTGCGCGAAGTCCTGCGGGAGCGGGAGTGGCAGGTGCTGCATTACATCGGGCACGGCGACTTCGACGGCGATCGCGCCGTGCT
>DASSUE010000458.1:0-2377 GCA_035707305.1 Gemmatimonadales bacterium | reverse complement strand
GAGCCGACCCGCGCCGAAGAGGGAGCCGATGCGGTGGTGCAGCGGCTGCTCGGGATGGCCCGCGCCGCGATCGCGCAGCTCCGCTTCGAGCTGCCCGATGCCGAACTGCTCGGCGTGGGCGTCGGCGCCCCCGGCCCACTCGACCGCAGCCGGGGTGTAGTGTTGCTCACGCCCAACCTCGGGTGGGTCAACCTTCCCCTGCGCGATATCATTCACGAGGGCCTGGGCGTCGCGGCGGCGCTCGACAACGACGCCAACTGCGCCACCCTGGGCGAGTGGTGGCGCGGGGCGGCGCAAGGCGCGCGGCATGCGATCGGCATCACCATCGGCACCGGCATCGGCGGTGGCATCGTGGTCGATGGGCGCCTGTATCACGGCGCCTCCGACGTGGCCGGCGAGATCGGCCATACCACGATCGAAGTCGACGGCCGGAAGTGCGGCTGCGGGAACTACGGCTGCCTCGAGGCCTACGCCTCCGGCCCGGCCATCGCGCGCCGAGCGGTGGAAGCGGTCGAGTCCGGAGTGCCCAGCCGGCTGGCGGACTACTGCGGCGGCGTGCTCGGGCGGGTGACCGCCCAGACGGTCTACCAGGCCGCGAAGGACGGCGACGAACTGGCCGAAGAGGTCGTGCACGATACCGCCAAGTTCCTGGGCGTCGGCGTCGCGAACATGGTCAACATCTTCAACCCCGAGGTCGTGGTCGTGTTCGGCGGCGTGACCCAGGCGGGTGATACGCTGTTCGTGCCGCTTCGGCGTGAGGTGGCGCGTCGCGCGTTCAAGCCCGCAGTCGCGGTCTGCCGGATCGTGCCGGCCGAGCTGACCGGGACCGCCGGGGTGTACGGCGCGGCGAAGAGCTTCCTGGATCAGATGGCTCGAAGACAGGGCAGATGTTCGGACGGACAGAGGGACGGACCCCTCGATACACAGCCCGTCTGACCATCCGACCGTCTGCCGATCTGTCATGCGCCTCGGTATTCTCGGTTCGCTCGTCTGGGACGAGATCCACGGTCGCGATCCTGCGGCTCCACCAGTCGAGGAATGGGGCGGCATCGCGTACGGACTGGCGGGACTCGACGCCGCGCTCCCGAGCGGATGGGAAATCGTTCCGCTGATCAAGGTGGGTCGCGACCTCGCCGCGGAAGCCGCCACGTTGCTACGCACGCTGGAGCGGGTGGCACCGGGGGTCCGGTGCGTCGAGGTGCCGGTGCCGAACAACCGGGTCGTGCTTCGCTACGAATCGCGCGACCGCAGATGCGAGCGGATGTCGGGCGGAGTCCCGGGGTGGACCTGGCCCGAGCTCGGTCCGATGGTTCGCGATCTCGACGCGCTGTACGTGAACTTCATCTCGGGATTCGAGCTGTGCCTCGGCACCGCACAGGCGCTCCGCGCAGGATTCGCCGGTCCGATCTACGCCGACGTACACAGTCTGTTTCTTGGCATGCGCCAGGACGGGATGCGGGTGCTGCGGCCGTTGCCCGACGCGCCGAGGTGGTGGGGCTGCTTCGACGTCGTGCAGATGAACGAGGATGAGATGAACCAGCTGGCCGCCGACCCGCTGATAGTCTCGGCCGACGTGCTGGGGGCCGGCTCGTCGCTGCTGGTGGTGACCATGGGCGCACGAGGCGCGGCGTATGTCGCGCGGCCTGGATTCGACGGATGGGGCGGAACCGCCGTCCCCGCCGGGTCCAGCGCCGTTCGCACGGCACTCATCGGCGCACCAGCGGTCGACGCGCTGGATCCCACCGGCTGCGGCGATGTCTTCGGCGCGACGCTGTGCGCCCGGCTCCTCGCCGGCGACCCGGTGGAAACCGCGATCGCCGCCGCCAATCGGCTCGCGGCCCGCACCGCCACCTACCGCGGGGCCGGCGGTCTCGCGCGCTTCCTCAAGGGCGAGCTGGTGACCGCGTGACGCGGGTCGTCGAGGTCCCGCCGAGCTTCGACGACCGGACGTTCGACCAGTTCGCCGCCGGCTTCGGCGCCTGGCCACCCGACGCCCGCATTCTAGTGGACGCCCGCGGTGCACAGTGGGCATCGCCCTACGGACTGGTCGGGCTACTCACGGCCGGCCAGGCACTGGCGGAGGCGGGGGCGGAGCGCCCGCTCCTCACCGTTCCGCAGAGCGAGGAGGTGAAACGCTACTGGGCCCGCACCAGCTTCTTCACTCACGCCGCGGGGCTGTTCGAGATCCATGGCAAAGTGCCCAGGACCGCCGCGTCGGGTCCCTCCGACGTGCTGCTCGATGTGACCCCGGTTCGGGCGTCCGAGGACGTGCACGATGTCGTCGGACGAATCGGCGAGAACGCGGCCCGCATCATGTCGGGCGAGCTGGGCCTCGAGGCCAAGTCGAGCGTCGGCTTCTCGATGGCGCTTTCGGAGT
>DASSUE010000457.1:0-2002 GCA_035707305.1 Gemmatimonadales bacterium | reverse complement strand
CGCAACGGTGCCGGCGCCGGACGCCCGGACCAGACTGCCGACCGGCACTGCAATGTCGAGACCGGGGTGATTCTCCTGGGCGCTGTCGGTCACCTGGCCACGGGTGAGGAACCCGGATTCGTCGAGCGGCCAGCGACGCGGGAGGGCCAGACTATCGTCCGAAACGCCGGCCGGCGCAGCGGCGAGCCGTGCCCGGATCGCCGGGGCGACCGGCAGCGACGAGCTTCGGCCGACCGGATTGGGGATGATGTCGGCGCCCAGCATGCGGCGGACCTGGCCGTACCGTTGCTCGAGGCTGTCGACGGCAGCGCTTAGCTCGACGATTTTCGCGTTCTCCGCCTGCAGCCGGGAGACCCGCCCTTCGAGTCCGGGGACGCGGAGAGCGGCGCGAACGATCGGGCCCCAAAGGACCACGAGTGCGACCAGACCGGCGAATACCGTTCCGACGGCAAGGACGACCGCGCGCAACCCCCACGACGATACCCGATACGATCGTGATTCCAGCGCGCCGTCGCGCTGCACCAGGATCGTGTAGCCCCGTCGGCTCATCCGGCGTATGGCTCGCCCAGCATGAGCTCGAGGAGTCGGCTCAGATCGTCGTTGGAGTAGTATTGAATGGTCACGAAGCCGCGCCCGCGGCGGCGGGGATGCACCTTGACGTCGGTGCCGAGCCGCTTGCGGAGCACTTCTTCAATCCGGCGTGCGTCGGGCGCGAGAGCCTTCGCCTCACGCCGGCGGCGAGCGGCCGGCGCGCGCCCTTCACCTCGCACTCGCTCCTCGATCTCCCGCACCGACCACCCTTCGGCAACCGCCTGGCGCGCGAGCCGGGTGATGGCTTCGTCGTTCTCCAGGGCGAGCAGCGCGCGGGCGTGTCCTTCGGACAAGGTTCCCTGATGCACCAGATCGCGGACCTCAGGCGGCAATCGCAGCAGTCGGAGCAGATTCGCAACCGTGGACCGGTTGCGGCCGACCAGGCGGGCGACTTCGTTCTGCGGCACCGCGAACTGCTCCATCAGCCGCCGATATCCCTGTGCCTCGTCGATGGGCGACAGCTCGTTCCGCTGCAGATTTTCAACCAACGCGAGCGTGAGCAGGGTCTGATCGCTCACTTCCTTGATGACGGCCGGAATGGTTGGCCACCCGAGTCGCTGTACCGCGCGCCAGCGGCGTTCGCCGGCGATGAGCTCATAGGTGGACCCGTGCGGTCGCACGATTATGGGTTGAAGCAACCCTGAGGCCTCGATCGAGGCCGTCAGTTCACCCAGCGCGGTTTCGTCCAGGCGGGTCCGTGGCTGATACGGATTTGGGACGACCTGCGTCACCAGCAGGTCGCGCATTGCTCCCGCGGCCTCCGCGTGCTCGCGCGTGATCGGGCCGAGCAGCGCTTCGAGTCCGCGACCAAGCCGCCTGGCTTCCGTCATGGGGTGATCTCCGGTGCAGGCCCGGGTTCAGTCGTCGCATCGGCCTCTTGTCCCAGCTGATCGCCGTCCGGGCTCACGTCACCTAGCTGATCGGCTTCGATCTCGGGAACCGAACCGGCCACTACCGGAGTCGCATCGTCGGGCGCAGCCGCATCGTCGGCTGGAAGGTCGGCTGGATGGACAGAGGCAGCGACGGGTCCAGCGCCGTCGCCGGTCGAACCCTCGAGTCGCTGCACTAGCTCCTGGGCGATCGAGAGATAGGTCTTCGCACCGACGGATTGGATATCATAGAGAAGAATGGGCTTGCCGAAACTCGGCGCCTCCGCGAGACGCACGTTCCGCGGAATCGGCGTCCGGAACACCTTGGCGGCGAAATATTCCTTCGCGTCCTCCGCCACCTGCCGGCACAGGTTGAGCCGCGAATCGTACATCGTCAGCAGTACGCCATCGATCGCGAGGGCCGGATTGAAATTCTGCTGGACCAGTCGCACGGTGTTGAGGAGCTGGGAGATGCCCTCGAGCGCGTAGTACTCGCATTGAATCGGAATGATCACGCCGTGCGCCGCCGTGAGCACGTTCAG
>DASSUE010000456.1:0-4946 GCA_035707305.1 Gemmatimonadales bacterium | reverse complement strand
CCGCAGATCCAGGAGGTGCTGGGGATCGACGAGCGAGGACACGATTACTTCCTTCAGATGACCGACGCCCGCCCTGATACCGGCGGACTCTCGGGCGCCACGCCGGCGGAAGCGGTGAGCTGGGGCAAGATCGATCCCGATCAGCTACCGGGCGCGGTTGTGGTCTATATGGACAATTCCGTCGCGCTGCCGCTGCTCACGGCCTATGCGCGCGCCCGCCACACCGTGCGTCCGCTGAAGCGCCTCTACGACCGCCGCGGGCAAATGATGGACCGTCTCCTCACCGAGTACCGGGCCGCGCTCGCCTTCCGTGACCAGCGGGCGGTGGAGTCGCTCGCCCGTCTGCATCCGGCCGCGGGCGGGACGGAGACGATCGCGCGCCGGTGACGATCTCTCGCGTCTACCGCGCGTACGCGCTCGGGCTGCTCGCGTTCATCAATCTTCTCAATTACCTCGACCGGAACGTCATCTTCGCGCTGTTCGAGCCGATCAAGCGCGACCTCGGCCTGACCGACACCCAGCTCGGCTGGCTCGGGTCGGCTTACATCCTGGTGTTTTCGGTGGCGGCATTGCCGTTCGGCGTGATCAGCGACCTCCGATCGCGGCGAGCGGTCATCGCGGGGGGCGTGGCGGTCTGGAGCCTGTTCACGTTCCTGGGCGGATGGGTCCGGAACTACTGGCAGCTCTTCACCTGCCGCGCCGCGGTCGGCATCGGCGAAGCCGCGTTCGGGCCCGCGGCATCATCGCTCGTCGCCGACTACTTCCCCGGCAAGGGCCGCGCGGGGGCCATGGGCGTTCTCGCCTCCGGGATCGCGCTGGGCGGGGTGCTGGGCATCGGGCTTGGCGGACTGCTCGAGACGCACTACGGCTGGCGAATCGCGTTCATGGTGGTCGGCATGCCGGGTCTCGTCTGCGCGGTGCTCGCGGCCCGGCTCATCGACCCAACCCGGGTGCCGACGCAACTGACGGTGCGCGCGTACCTCCGCAGCGTGGAGGGCGGGATATCGGCGCTCTTCAAGGAGTTCGGCTTCACGCTCCTGGGCGTCGTCGCCGGCCTCGGCGTCGCGTACATCCTGGACAGCGTCTACGGCGCCACTTCGCGACTCGACGTGGCTGCGTTCGGAGCCGCCGTCGGGTTCGGTCTCGCGCTCGACATCGCACGCTGGGTGCGCCTCGCCCGACGGGGCGAATTTCGAAAAACGCCGTTCGGCGCGGGCGTGGGCGGTGCCTTCGACGACATCGTCGCGGCCGGCCGCCGGGTGCTCAGCACGCCGACCCTCAGCTTCGTCTTTGTAGCCGGGGCGATGATCTCGTTCGGAATGAACGGCATCGTCGGCTGGGGGCCGACCTTCATCGCCCGGGAGCTGGGGCTGTCGTCCTCAGAGGCGGCGACGCTGCTGGGCAAGTGGGGGTTGGTGGCGGGGACGGCCGGGACGCTCGTCGGGGGCGGTCTCGCGGACTGGCTCCGTCGCCACACGGAACGCGGTCGGGTCATCGCGGTGTCGCTCGGGCTTTTGATCGGCGGCCCGCTGGCGCTCTGGCTTCTCACGGTGCGAGACCCGGCGCTGTTCACGCCGCTCTTCTTCACCGCCTTCTTCTTCCTTTCGTGGTACAACGGCCCGCTCAGCGCGGTAGTCTTCGATGTCGTGCCGGCCCGGGTGGGAGCGACCGTGGCGGGAACCTACCTCCTGTTCATTCACCTCGCCGGCGACGCCATCGCGTTTCCGCTCGTGGGGTTCCTGTCGGACAACTTCGGCATCGACCGCGCGGTCTATGTGCTGCCGAGCGTGGCGCTCCTGGGCGGAATCGTCATGCTGGGTGCGATGCGGACGGTGGGTCGTGACATGGTACGCGCGGCTCAGGGCGACACCGCGGCCGTAACCGCCTGACGAAGGTCGCGGATCGCCTGCGGTGATCGGGGGCCGGGCCGGCTGAACTCGGAGCCATCCGCATGCACGAAGCGGCGGGCGCGCACCGCCGGCACCACCTGCCATTCGGGTCGGGTGGCGATCTCGGGGCTCGCGGTCCCCAAAGTAAGAATGACATCCGGGTTTCGCGCGACCACGCCCTCGACGTTGATCACCGCCGATGATCCCGCGACGTCATCGAACACGTTGCGCAGTCCGGCCCGCGCCATCAACTCGGTCAGGAAGCTCCCCCGACCAACGGTCATCGGCGGCTGATCCCACACCAGCAGAAAGGCAGTGCGCGCGGGCCCGCGGTTGACGGCCGCGGCGGCGAGGTCGCGCTCGAACGCCTGGGCCACGGAATCAGCGGAATGTTCGCGTCCGGTGATGCGGCCCAGCAGGCGGGCGAGCCGGGGCACGTCCGAAAGTTGGTCGGTGTTCAGACTCACTACCGGGATGCCGAGTCGGCGGAGCTGGTCCGCGACGGTGCCCCGGTCAGCCGAGGCGTACAGCAGCACCAGATCGGGATGGCGCGCCGCCACCGCCTCCAGGTTCGGCCCGATTCCGTCGCCGACGCTGGGCACGGCACGGACTTCCTCCGGGTAGTCGCACCAGTTGGTTCGCCCGGCCACAACATCGCCGGCGCCGATGGCGAACAAGAGCTCCGTGGTCGCGGGGACGAGCGAAACGATGCGTCGCGCGGGTCCCGGCAGCGTGACACTGCGGCCCAGGTCGTCCACCATGCTGATCGGAGCGGAAGGGGGCCGCGCCTCGGGGGTGGGGGAGCGACAAGCCGAGCCGAGCAAGACTGCCAGAAAGAGAGAGAGCAGGGGTGGGCGCATCGCGCTAAACTTGCGCTCCGGAGGGCGCCTCTGTATAGTCGCTCGCTACAATCGTTACGCGAGCGCCGAACCTCGGAAGCCGGTGTAACTCCGGCGCGGCCCCGCCACTGTAACGGGCGCACATTCCTCGCTCAGGCACGCCACTGGGAAACCGGGAAGGCGAGCGAGGGCCCGAAGCCAGGAGACCTCCGCGCTCGCGCCACCACATTACCCTCGGGGGAGGGACCGGTGGCGACCACGGCCTGCCGTAACCGGCCCGCGTCCGCCCATTCTCGGTCTTCCGGGAATGGGCGGTTCGCTTGACGGGCACAGCCGCCGCGCTGACGCTCGTTCTGGGAACCAGTCTCGCCGCCTGCCGCACTGAGCCGGCGGTGGCAGGCGGAGCCGTGTCGGTGGTGGACGATGCCGGCGATACCGTCCGCCTTGCCGTCCCGGCTGGGCGCATCGTGTCCCTGATCCCGACCACAACGGAGATCCTGTTCGCCGCGGGGCTGGGCGCGAGGGTGGTCGGCCGCACCGAATGGTGCGACTGGCCCGACGAGGTCGCGGGTGTTCCAAGCGTGGGCGCCGGCTTCCCGCCGAACGTCGAAGCGGTCGCCGCGCGGCGTCCCGATCTGGTCATTGCGTACCACACCGAAGCGTCCGCTTCCGCAGCCGCGCAGCTGCGCGCGCTCGGCATTGCCGTGCTGCGCCTCCGAACCGACCGTGTGGCCGACATCCCCCGTGCCGCCCGCGTGATCGGTATGCTCACTTGGGCCGGCGGAGCCATGGAGCGGCTCATCGACAACTTCAACACGGAGCTGGCCGAGGCTTCAGCCGGTTCGACCGGCGTCGCGCAGCACACGCCGGTGCTCCTGCTCGCCTGGGCCGATCCCGCGATCGCCCTCGGCCGCGGCGCGTTCATGAGCGAGCTGCTCGAGCTCGCCGGCGGTCGCAACGCGTTCAGCGACGTGGCCTCCGCATCGGCGCAGGTGTCGCTCGAGTCCATCGTCGCCCGGGGTCCCGAGCGGGTGTTTCTCGCCGACAGCGCAGCCGCGCCGTTGCTGCAACGCCCCGAATGGCGAGCCGTCCGCGCCATCCGCGCGGGCCGGGTCCACACGCCGCTCGAGCCGGCGCTGACTCGGGCCGGACTTCGCGCTCCTCTCGCCGTGCGCCAGCTCCGCGCGGCACTCACCCTCACTTCGCTCACGACCCATCCATGACGCGCGTCGACCTCGTGTATTCCGCCGCCGCTCTCGCCGCATTGGCGCTGAACCGCGCCCAACCCGTCTCGGCGGTACAGGAGCCGCAGGCGCCGACGGCTCTGCCGGAGGTCGTCGTCACTGCCGACCGGTACCCCGTGCGGGCGGATTCGGTGGCGGCCACCATCACCGTGCTGACCGGCGACGACCTTCGTGCCCAGGGGATCCGGTTCCTCGGGGACGCCCTCCGCCAGGTGCCCGGCGTTCAGGTCATCCAAAACGGCTCGTACGGGGCAGCTACCTCGCTCTTCCTGCGCGGCGGGCAGAGTGACTACGTGAAAGTGCTGATCGACGGCATCCCGGCCAATCAGCCCGGAGGAAGCTATGACTTCTCCGCCCTCTCCACCGACAATGTCGAGCGGATCGAGGTCCTGCGCGGCCCCGCGAGCGTCATCTACGGCTCCGATGCGGTGACCGGCGTCGTCCACGTGATCACACGGGGCGGACGGGACCTGCAGGGCGTGGGCGGGCAGGCGGCCGAAGTGGATGCACTCCTCGAAGGCGGAACCTACGATTCGTTCCGGTGGGAAGGAGCGGCTCGAGGTGATCTCGGGCCGGTCGAGTGGTCGGGATCGGTTTCCCGATTCACTACCGACGGTGCCTACGAGTTCAACAACCGCTTCCGCAACACCGTCGCGAGCGCGCTGATCCGCGCCCGGCCGGGAGCGAGCAGCGAGGTGACGCTTTCCGGCCGCTGGACGGATGGCCGGTTCCAGTTTCCCACCGATTTCACCGGCGCGGTGGTGGATCGCAACCAGTTCGCGACCAACAAGGAGCTGACCGTCTCGCTCGACGCGGCGCATCGGGTACTGCCGTCGCTCGAGGCGCGGTTAGTGGCCGGGAGGTACGAGAGCGACATCGCGTCGGACGACCGTCCCGATCCGCCACCCGGTCCGACGTCTCTCTCATTGAGAGACGCCGACCTGGGGCGGTGGAGCGCGGATGTCCGCCTGGTG
>DASSUE010000455.1:0-2489 GCA_035707305.1 Gemmatimonadales bacterium | reverse complement strand
ACCTGCGGCGACGCTGGTGCCTGGACGTGCAGAAGGACCGTGGTCACCATCTCAATCGCCTTGCAACCGCGCCGCCTCGGGGCGCTGCGCCAACATGCGTTCGGCGAAATCGAGCCGCTCCTGCAACTCCGTCACGTCCTGCCGGAGGAGATCCACCTCGGCCTGCAGCTCGGGATCGGGTTGAGGCTTCGCCGTTTCGCCGCGGATACGCGCCGCGACGGCCCGGCCTACGGGACTGAACGACAGAGCGACGGCGGTGCCGCCCCCGAAAATCAGAATCAGCGCGAGAATGTCTTCCACGGTCAGGAATCCGGCAGCCGGTCCGCAGTGCGCGGGTGCGAGAGCATCCGCTCGGTGAAGTCGAGCCGCTCCTGAGTTTCCTCGAGCGTCGCCCGAAGCGGGTCCACGTGTTCCCGAAGTTCGGCGAGCTCGCTCTGAACGTCCGTGTCAGCTGCGGCGCTCCGACCTTGGATCCGGCGGGCGAGCGCCTGCCCCAGCGGGCCTTTCGTCACCTGGACAAACCCGACCGTGATCCCGATCGTGATCACTAACCCCATGATCATCCCGAAGATCGGGACCAGTTGGCCTGCACTCTCCGGACCCATGGGGCTACCTACGCAGCGTGGGCGGAAGATGTTTCAGAAGGGGACGTCCTCACGTCTTGAACTAATGTAGGGCGGCCGCCCGGGGGGCACTAGCAGGTCCGGAGGTACATGCTCGATCAGGAACCGAGCGATGGTGTGGAAGAGGTGCTGGCGTGCAGCACCCTCGCGCAGCCCATAGGTGCGGTTGGGATACTCCATCATTTGGAACGGCTTGTCGGCGGCGATGAGAGCATTGATCATCACCTCGGAGTTCTGGTAGTGCACGTTGTCGTCGCCGCTGCCGTGCGCGATGAGCAGATCGCCTCGAAGCCCCGCGACGTGCGTGGGCGGCGACCCGAGTCGTAGCCCACACGATTTTCGGCCGGCAGCCCGTTATAGCGCGTCGCCCCGGTCGCGATGTCCTCGACGTACAAATTGTTTTCCCGCACGTACCCGACCCGCGATCCATCGGGCGAGAACTTCGCGAACATCAACGTCGATGGCCTGGCCTCGGGTTCGCCCAGCTTTCGCGGTTGGCCCCCCGCGTGATCGATCACCCAGTAATCGCCCCGGGTGTTGAGGCGCTACACCGGCCGGCTGTTGGTGAAGATCAGAACCTGGCTCTGGTCTGCCGACCAGGCGTACTGTTCCACTACGAGGGGCTCCGCCCCGCCTGCAGGGACCATGCGGTGCGCCTGGAGCATCACCTGGCGGGTGCCGCGGTCCGTGTCGTAGCGGATCAAGTCCCGACCCTTACCACCCGCCGCGGGCTCGAGGGTCGTGTAACCTGCCCCGTTGTCCACCCAGCGGGACGGCCCGCATGTCTCGGCGGCAAAGTCGCGCGTGCTGTAGATCCGCGCGATCGTCAAGAGGCTGCTGTCGGTCTGCTGCGCGCCAATCTGGATCGGGGTCGCAAGTGCCAGCAGCGTCGGGATTAAGGAGGCGAGCACGCACCGGCGAAGGATACCGCTCAGCGGTCTGATTCCGTACCTTTGCGCCCCTGATGGCTCGGAGCCCGGCTCGGCACGCGGGTTGCGCTTCGGCGGCCAGACAACGGAGAGGACTGCGGGACGATGGACTGGAAGCTCAGGATGGTAATGACGACGATAGCGGCGGTGGGGGGTGCCACCGGCGGTCTTTGGGCGCAAGCGAAGGACACCGCGCACGCCCGGCACCAGGCGGCTGCCGCGACGTCAGCGACGGGCAGTGGGAAGAACCCTCTCGCCTGGGACCCCGCGACCAAAACGGTCACTTTCGCGCTCAGCGCCGGGGTATTCGACTTCAACGGTTACACGAACGGGCGCGCCACCCTGACGGTGCCGGGCAACAGCAACGTCGTGATGAACTTCTCACAGGACGACGGCACGCCCCACAGCGCGATCATCATCGAGGACAAAGACCCGATGCCGACGTCGGCGGACCAACCCGCCATCCCACGCGCTTACACCAATAAAGCCTCCGAGGGTCTCCCGCAGGGCGCCAAGGACGTCATGAAGTTTACGGCACGGGATAGCGGCAGCTATCGGATCTTTTGCGGCGTGCCGGGCCACGGGCTCTCCGGCATGTGGATTCGCTTCAAGGTGGACCCGGCTGCGAAGGAGCCCAAGTGGGAGACACAGCCGAAATGAGGTCTTAGCGCTTCCCGCTCGCGGCGTCCAACGCCTTTCGCAGGAAACGACCGGTGAACCCTTCGCCGGAGGCCGCAACGGCTTCCGGCGTTCCTTTGGCAATGATGCGGCCGCCCGCATCGCCGCCCTCCGGACCGAGGTCGACGATCCAGTCGGCGGTCTTGATCACGTCCAGATTGTGCTCGATCACCAGCACCGTGTTGCCCTTGTCAACCAGACGGTGCAGCACCTCCAGCAGCAGACGCACGTCCTCGAAATGGAGCCCGGTGGTGGGCTC
>DASSUE010000454.1:0-2237 GCA_035707305.1 Gemmatimonadales bacterium | reverse complement strand
CGAGCGACTGAAATCCGAACCGCTCGGCGATCTCTTCGAAGCTCGGCGCGAATCCCTGCTCTTGAATGTGTGTTTGCAGGTAGCTGAGTATTTCGCTCTGGCGTCTGGTGAGCGGCATACCGCGTCTCCCGATGGCGATGTGCGACCGAATAGAGCCCGAATTACGATACCCGAAGACGCGCCGAAGGGCAAGATGCCGGTTTCCCTGGCCGAAATCCTCGAAACCACGGGCCGTTCGCTCGACGATCTGCGCCGCCGCAGGCCGGAACTCGAGGCGCGCGCCGCGAAGGCCCCGGCGGCGCCGTCGTTCCAAGCGGCCCTCCGCGGCGCTCGCGTCGGGGTGATCGCGGAGGTGAAGCGCCAGTCGCCGTCGCGGGGTGTCATTCGTGGAGATCTCGAACCGGTTGAACAGGCCAGAGCGTACGCCGCCGCCGGGGCCGCCGCGATATCAGTGCTGACGGATGGTCCATTCTTCGGTGGATCGATTGGCGATCTCGAGCGGGTGGCGGCCGCGGTGCGGGTCCCAGTGCTTCGAAAGGACTTCATCCTCGACGAATCGCAGATCGTGGAGGCGCGGGCCGCAGGCGCGGCCGCGGTGCTGCTCATCGTGCGGGCGCTCTCCGTCGAGCGGCTGCGGGCGCTGCTCGCGGCCGCTGGCGCCGCCGGTCTCGAGACGCTGGTCGAGGTGCACACCGACGAGGAGCTTGATGTCGCCGTCAACGCTGGCGCGCCCGTTATCGGCGTGAACAGTCGAGATCTCGACACGTTTCGCGTCGACGTGAAGCGCGGCTGGCGCCTGCTCGGCCAGGTGCCGCCGGACCGCGTCGCCGTGGCGGAAAGCGGCATGGCCTCGGTGGCGGATGTCGAGCAGGCTGCGGCCGCGGGGGCGGATGCCGTGCTGATCGGTACCGCGCTTTCCGCCGCGCCGGATCCGACCTCAGCGGTACAGGCCCTCGCGGGGGTCAGACGGAATGGGCGTTGAAGTAAAGATCTGCGGCATCACTCGTCCCTCCGATGCGGCGGCTGCGAGGGAGGCAGGAGCCGACTGGCTGGGCGTCGTGTTCGCCGGCGGACCTCGCGTGGTCTCCGTCGAGCGCGCCGCGTCCATCGTCACGGCGGCGGGGGATCGGCCGGTGCTGGGGGTGTTCGGAGCCCAGCACGTCGCGACGATCCCCGACCTGTGCCGGCGGGCGAGACTCGCGGGAGCGCAACTGCACGGGAACTTCGTGGCGTCCGATGCTGCGGCGCTTCGGCGGGCCGGGCTCACGGTGTGGCGAGTGGTCCGGTTGTCGGGTGTGGACGACCTCGCCAGGCTCGACGAGCCGTGGATGGTCGACGCCATTCTGGTCGAGCCGCTGGTGCCGCACGGGGAGGGCGGGTCCGGACTCGCCCTGTCGACTGGACTGGCCCGCGCCGCGCGCACCCGCCTCGCCGCCCGCCGGATGGTGCTCGCTGGCGGCCTCCGACCCGACAGCGTGGCCGCGGCGGTAGGACTCGTGGCGCCGGACGTGGTTGATGTAAGTTCAGGCGTGGAATCCCTTCCGGGCATCAAGGACGAAAGCAAGATCGCGCGGTTCGTGGAGGCCGCACGTGGGCGCAGCGCTGTCCGCTGAGCGGGCGAGACACGGACGGTTCGGCCCCTACGGCGGCCGGTATGTGCCGGAGACGCTGATCGCCGCGCTCGATGAGCTCACGGCGCTCTACGACGGGGTACGCGGTGATCCGGCATTCTGGAGCGAATTCGACCACTTGCTCCGGGAGTACTGCGGCCGGCCCACGCCGCTGAGCGAAGCGCCGCGATTCAGTGCGGAGGTCGGTGCCAGGGTCCTCCTCAAGCGGGAGGACCTCAACCATACCGGTGCCCACAAGATCAACAACACCGTCGGGCAGGTGCTGCTCGCCCTCCGAATGGGCAAACGGCGCATCATCGCGGAAACCGGCGCGGGCCAGCACGGCGTGGCCACCGCGACCGTGTGCGCCCGTTTCGGTCTCGAATGCGTCGTCTACATGGGCGCGGAAGATGTGGCGCGCCAGCGTCTTAACGTGTACCGAATGGAGCTGCTCGGCGCCACTGTCGTCCCGGTGTCCGCGGGGACCCGCACCCTCAAGGACGCCACCAACGAAGCCCTGCGGGACTGGGTCACCAACGTGCCTACGACGCACTATGTCATCGGCTCGGTGGTGGGGCCCGATCCCTATCCCCGCATGGTCCGTGACTTCCAGTCGGTGATCGGCAC
>DASSUE010000453.1:0-35677 GCA_035707305.1 Gemmatimonadales bacterium | reverse complement strand
GGTGGCGCACGCGCCGCGGTCGGCGCGGGGCGTGTGGTATTCTGGGGTGCACTGGCGATGGGGCTGACCGCTGCCATCGGCGCGCTCTTCGGCACCGTAGCGGCCTGAACATCGGCGTGGCACGCCGCCTAACCAGCGCATACAGCTGACGGGCGCTCGCGGGTGGTTGCTTGCTGGAGGAGGCGATGTTCGCGCTCACTTCGTGAGTATCTACGGTATTCGTGCGGCCGCCAGTTCAGTCGGTGCGCCGCCCGCTGCGCCACTTGATGGCATACGGCAGCGCGAACAAGTACAGACCGCTGAGCAGGAGCAAGGCAAGCGGAAACAGCGGCGAGTAGGTCACCCAGGGGGCCGGCTGACCGGTTCCCACAGCCAACGCGACGAAGTTGGCCATGACTGTCACCGTAAAGGCAATGGACAGCCAGCGGTGCGTCTGCCGAATCCAGTGGTTCCAGTTCATGAGATCCTCGCGAGCAGATCGACCAGCTTCCCGCCCATCATCTTCCAGCCATAGCGCGCACCGCCGAATTCGCGCTTCTGCTCCGGCTTGAAGCCCGCCTGCACGATGGACAAGCGCGTGCCCGACGCCGTGGGCGTAAGCGTGAACGTCACGACGGTGTCGAGGAAGGGGACGGTCCACGTGTAGCTGAGCTTCCGATGGGCTTCGATCTCGACGAACCGGCAGTTCACGGTGCCATCCCAACCGGGATACGGCTGCGTCTTGAAGGTGAACGCCGCCCCCGGCTCGAGGTTGAGATCGATGACGGGTAGGAGCCACTCCGCGAGCAGTGCGGGGTCGGTGAGCGCGCGCCACACCTTCTCCGGCGAGTGATGCAGATCGAACTCGAACGAAATGGATTCAGTTTGCGATTGTGCTGTCTTGTCGGCGGCAGTCATCAGTCCATTTTCTCCAGCAGTCGTTCAAGGCGATCGACGTGCTCCGGCCAGAAGGCGCGGTAGTGCGCGATCCAGTCGATGAGCGGCTTCATCCCCCGCGGCGCCACCCGGTAGTAGACACAGCGCCCTTCGCGCCGGCCGTTCACCAGGCCGGCGTCTTTCAAGGTTGCCAGATGCTGCGAGACCGCCGGCTGCGAGATGTCGAAGCGCGCCGTGAGGTCCTTCACCGCTGCTTCGCCACGGGTCAGCGACTCGAAGATCGCCCGGCGGCTGGGATCCGCCAGCGCCTGGAAGATCCTATGTTCGGCCACGACCGCACTCCGCATGGACGATATATAAGTATATACTTATGAATCGTCAAGCGCAGATCAGGGACCGGTCCGACCCCTCCGAACTCTTCAGCTTGGCTTCCTCAGCCGAGAGAGTCGCGGCGCACTTTCAGGGAATTGGACACGATCGCCCGCGACCGCTACACTCCTCGTTCGCAGCTGACTTGCATTTCGGTCGGCGGCGTGTTGAACGCACCCTAGGTCCCGCCATCACGAGGCCACTTGCCGGGTTCCCGACCCTCTGCCGCCGATTCAAGAGGCGCCGCCGCTCAAGTGCGCGCATACTTCGCCGCGCTGCCACCGCCGGCGCGTCGTGCCCTCCGGCAGCTCCGCAAGGCCATCCGCACCGCCGCCCCCGACGCCGTCGAGCACTTCAGCTACCGGATCCCTGGGTTCCGGCTCGAAGGGCAACCCCTGGTCTGGTACGCGGCGTTCAAGCATCACTGCAGCCTCTATCCGATCACGGATCGGATCCGGCGCGAGCATGCTGTGGCGTTGCGAGGCTACGAAACGTCGAAGGGAACGGTGCGTTTTCCCTTGACGAAGCTGCCGCCCGCTCCACTGGTGAGGCGGTTGGTCAAGGCTCGGATCGCGGAGCTGCGGTCGGCAACGCGTCGCTGAGGACCAGGCCGCCGCACCCGCGTCACCGTCGCGACGAAGCGCCAGCCAGTAGCTGACAATCCCTCGCCTCAGAGGACCTGGACAATGCGACATGTGGTGCAGCTGTTGCTGGTGTCACTGGCCGTCGCCTTTGCCGCCGGGCCACTCGAAGCCCAGTCTCGGCCCTCGCAGGTCACCGTCCTGCGCGCCGCCCGAATGATCGACGGCACCGGCGCGGCTCCCACAATGCCGGCGATGATCCGGATCGAGGGCGACCGCATCGCCGAAGTCGGAACGAAACTGCGCATTCCACCCGGAGCCCGGCTGATCGACCTGGGTGACGCGACGCTTCTCCCCGGGCTCATCGACCTCCACACCCACCTCACCGGCGACGAACGGGTGCACTGGGAAGACGCGCTGGTGAAGTCCACCCCTCCGGCGGACGCGCTCTGGGGCGCCCGCAACGCCCGGATCACGCTGTTGGCCGGCTTCACCGCCGTGCGCGACATGGGACCCACCTGGCCCTACGTCGATGTCGAGCTGCGCCGAGCCATCGACGATGGGGCGGTGCCGGGCCCACGGATGCTGGTCGCGGGCAACTACGTCTCGTCCACCGGCGGCGCCGGAGACGCGCGGCAGTTCTCGATCTATGTGGATGTGCCCGTTGTGCGGAACCTGGCCGATGGCGCCGACGAGGTGACCAAGGCCGTGCGCACCAACCTCAAGAACGGCGCGGATTTCATCAAGATCCTGGCCACAGGGGCGATACTCTCGAAGGGGATCACGCCGGGCGCCCAGCAGTATGCCGACGAGGAAATCCGGGCCGCGGTCACGGAGGCACGTCGCTGGGGCACCTGGGTCGCGTCGCACGCGCACGGCGCCGACGGCATCAAGGCATCGATTCGCGCCGGCGTCCGCACGGTGGACCACGGCTCGTACCTGGACGACGAGGCGGTCGCCCTGCTCAAGGCCTCCAATCGACAGGTGTTCTACGTGCCCACCCTGGCCGCCTACGCCGCGATCGATCGGGCGGGAGAGGGAAACCCATTTCCGGAGAGCGAACGCGAGCGGGCCCGACAGGTCCGGTCCATCGGCTATGCGGGCTTCCGCCGCGCCCTCGCCGCCGGCCTGCCCATCGGCTTCGCCACCGACGCCTCCGTCCTGCCGCACGGCCAGAATGCCAAGGAGTTCGCCGATCGCGTGAAGCTGGGCGAATCACCCATGGCGGCCATCGTCGCCGCGACCTCGCTGAACGCGGAGATCGTGGCGTGGCAGGACCGGGTTGGCTCGCTGGTCGCCGGCAAGCTGGCCGACATCATCGCGGTGCCCAGTGATCCACTGCGCGACATCGACGTGCTGGAGCGCGTCGGCTTCGTCATGAAGGGCGGAACGATATATCGAGACGACCTGGCGCGACGTCCCTGACCGTCTTCGGCCCGCGCCCCCTAGCATCCGCCGCCAGCGCTCGGCATCTTCCTGCAACATGCCCCAACAACTCGAGCGCCTCACCGGCACCCTCGCCGATCGCTACCGCGTCGAGGGGGAGCTGGGTCAGGGGGGAATGGCCACGGTCTACCTGGCCGAGGACCTCCGGCACAAGCGCAGGGTCGCGCTCAAGGTGCTCAAGCCGGAACTCGCCGCCGTGCTGGGCGCCGAGCGGTTCGTGCAGGAGATCACGACCACGGCGGCTCTGCAGCACCCCCACATCCTGCCCCTCTTCGACTCCGGCACCGCGGACGGCCTTCTCTACTACGTCATGCCCTACATCGAGGGCGAGACGCTCCGCACCAAGTTGAACCGCGAGACCCAGCTCGGCATCGAGGAGGCACTCAGGATCACCACCGAGGTGGCCGACGCGCTGGACTACGCCCACCGCCACGGCGTGATCCACCGCGACATCAAGCCTGAGAACATTCTCCTGCACGACGGGCGCCCGATGGTGGCCGACTTCGGGATCGCCCTGGCGGTGAGCGCGGCGGCCGGCGGGCGGATGACCGAGACCGGCCTGTCGCTGGGCACGCCGCACTACATGAGCCCCGAGCAGGCGACCGCGGAGAAGGAGATCACCGCCCGGTCGGACATCTATTCGCTCGCCGCCGTGCTCTACGAGATGCTGTCGGGCAATCCGCCGCACACCGGCGCCTCGGCGCAGCAGATCATCATGAAGATCGTGACCGAGGACGCGGCCGACATCACCCGGCTCAGGAAGTCGGTGCCTTCGCACGTAGCGGCCGCGCTGGCCAAGGCTCTGGAGAAGCTGCCCGCCGATCGCTTCGCCCGCGCGTCCGATTTTTCCGCCGCCCTCGGGAACACGACCTACGCCGCCACGACGCACTCGGGGCGTCGCACGGTCCAGGTGCGCGGCGGCGCGGCGGTCGCGGGTCGGCCGCGTCGCACCGCCGCGCTCGCGGCCGCCGTCGGCCTGGCGTGCACCGGGCTCGGCCTTGCCGCGGGCTGGCTGCTGTGGCGCCCGAAGCCGCCCGCCCGTCCACCGATCGTCTCCCGCCACGCGATGCTCCTTCCCGACAGCGCGGCATTGATCGCCGACGCGACCGGGACGGTGGTGGCCATCGCCCGCGATGGGTCTGCCTTCGCCTACGTATCGGGACTCGGCCTGATGCTGCGGTTCGCCGATCGGCTCGAGTTCGTGCCGGTTGCGGGCGGACGCCGCGCCGTCGTACCCTTCTTCTCCCCCGACGGCCAGTGGCTCGGCTATCAGACCGGCTCGGCCCTGGTCAAGGTGCCGCTGGCTGGCGGCACGCCGATCCGGATCTGCGATTCCTGCACGGGCTATACGTTCGACTGGGGAACCGACGACACCGTCCGCTACTACACCGCGCCACCGGGCGAGCCACAGGCCCGAGTGCTCATGGCCGTTTCGGCCCGGGGCGGCCGGCCGTACGAGCTGGCCCGGCCGGATTCCGGCTCCGGGGAGCAGTTCCGTTCACCCATCCTGCTGCCCGGCCGCCGCACGGTCCTGTTCGCCGTCTTCAACGGCCGGGTCAGCCGCCTCGCGGCGCTGGACCTGCGGACCGGCGCGATCACCCGGTTCGATCAGCCCGGGTTCTCGCCCCAATGGGTCGAGACCGGATTCGTCGTCCTCGGTAATCCGGACGGCACGCTGAACGCCCTGCCTTTCGATGCCGACCGGGTGCGACCCACCGGGCCGCCGGTGATCATCACCCGCGAAGTCGGACAGCTGGATCCTTATCTCTCCCGGGCGGCGGTGTCCGCCAGCGGATCGATCGTCTACGTGCAGTTGGGCAAAAGCTCGCCCAGGCAGCTGATGCTCGTCTCTCGCACGGGCCAGACAACTCCGCTCGCCGTCGCGCCTCGCGCGGTCGCCAACCCGCGCTTCTCCCCCGACGGCCGGCGCGTCGCGGTGGACATCGCCGACCCTGCCGGTGGCGGCCGCGACGTCTGGGTGCTCGACGTCGCCCAACGCACCTGGTCGCGTCTCACCACCGACGGCATCAGCGGGCGACCGGTGTGGACGCCGGACGGCCGCCGCCTGGTGTACTCGAGCAATGCCGATCTGTGGTGGATCGCAGCCGACGGGAGCGGCCGTCCCGAGAGCCTGCTCGTCACCGACGGAAGCCGCTTTGCCGGGACCGTCACCCCGGACGGCCGGGCTGTCGTCTTTCAGGAAGCGAGCAGCAGCAACGACGGCATCCGCCTGCTTGCCTTCGACTCGGCGCCGGCGGCACGAACGATCATGGCGGCCGCCTTCGGCGAGTCCGCGCCCGATCTCTCGCCCGACGGGCGCTGGCTGGCGTACCAGTCGGACGAGACCGGGCAGATGGAAGTGTACGTCCGCCCGCTCCAGGAGAGTGGGGCCCGGGTACCGGTGTCGCACGGCGGTGGGACCGAGCCCGCCTGGGCACGCAGCGGCCGGGAGCTGTTCTATCGCTCGGGCGACAGCGTGTGGGTCGCGTCGGTCGCGGCGTCGCCCGCGTTCATGCTGACCGCTCGCCGCTTCCTGTTCGCTGGTTCGTTCCTCCGCGGAGGAGTATTCCGCGAGTACGACGTGACCCCGGATGACAGCCGGCTCCTCATGATCAGCGGCGGCGCGGCGCAGTCCACTTTGATCGGCCTGCAGGGCGTGTTCGACCGATTGCTCTACGACCAGAAACAAACCCAGAGGTAGGCGACTCCCATCATGTCCGGCATCCTCGCCCGATTGAGCGGCGCGCTCGCCGAGCGCTAAGTCGGGACCGCGACGCGCTCCTCCACGATCCGCCCGTCCAGGAGCCGCACCGTGCGCTCGGCGAAGCTTCGGAGGTGTGCTACAGCCGCGAGCTGGTGAACGGAATCGAAGGCCGTCAGTCGCGGAGCTAGCTTGGGTGCACGAAGCCGGTTCCCCCCACTGCAAGAAAATGCATGCCGCCTCGTGACCGGGTGTGTGATTCATCACCTCCGCCTTCGTCACCGGGTCGTAGAATTCAAGTCCGTCCACTCGCAGAGCTGAAGCGTGTCCCTCCGTCGCCAACTCACCGCCTTCCGTGGGTTTGGTCTTTGGTCCCCGCGTCGCCTGTCGCGCTGGCTGGCGGTCGGCTGCCTCACGGCCGGCTGCGGGAGCGACCTGGTCCTTCCGGGCAACGAACCCGTCCTCGCGATCCGAGTGGTGGACGGAGACGGCCAGCAGGGGTCAGTGGGAGAGCCTCTCACCGCCCCGGTGGTGGTCGAGGTGACCGACGGCGAGGGAGCGCCCGTCGAGGACGCGACGGTGCAGTTCGCCCTGACGGCGGCCGGCGAGGGAGGCGAGGTCACGCCGTCCACGGCGCGCACGGACGGCGACGGCCGAGCGCAGGCCTTCGTCCTTCTGGGCGACAAGGTCGGCGTCCAGACCGGGGAAGCGAGGGTGACGGGAGACGGAGAGGCTCTGCCGACGGCCACCTTCTCGGCCATGGCGGTCACCGCTGACACGCCCCCGCCCCCACCGCCGTCCAACGAGGCGCCCGAAGCCGAGTTCGAGTTCACCTGCCTGGGGCTGAGCTGCACGTTCAGCGACCGGAGCCGGGACGACGACGGCAACGTCGTGAGCTGGCTGTGGGAGTTCGGCGACGGGACCACCTCGAGCTCTCGGAATCCCTCGCACACGTTCGGGGCCGCGGGACGATACGAGGTGCGCCTCCGGGTCACGGACGACGACGGGGCGACCGACACCAGGACGCGCACGGTGGAAGTCCAGGCGCCGCCGACGTCCAACAAGCCGCCCGACGCCGACTTTGAGGTGCACTGCAGCGGCCTCACCTGCAGCTTTACCGACAAGAGCAAGGACGACGACGGCTTCATAGTGAGCTGGCGCTGGATCTTCGGCGATGGAGCCACCTCGACCGAGCGGAATCCTGTGCACACCTACGCCGCGCCGGGCGACTACGATGTCATCCTCACCGTGACGGACAATCTCGGAGCAGCCAAGACGAAGACACACCGGGCCGAGCCCAAGTAGTTCGGCCCTCGCCGGGGGCCGCTGCCCGTCTCGCAAGTTGGAGGATAGCGCATGCAGCCGACGGGCGGCGAGACGCCTGAGCTCCTCGAGCCGAGGCGACTCCCCGGCAGGGAATCGCGCTCGACTGGTCGCTTGGTGTGTCGTGCTCGCGGCGGGAGCCGGCGGCGGGCAATCAGGGTGCAGCAGCGATTCCGACGAGGGCAGTTTCGCTCTGGGCGATCAACCGGAGCTTCGTCGCGGCGCCAGAGGCGAGGTCGACCGTGTACACGGTGGACTTGCCCGACGGAGAGTCGGAGAACGCGGCGTAAGCAACGTTGGCGGCCCCCGCGATGTCGAACCCCGCCGCGTCGCCGGTATCGACGCCAAGGGAGCCGACCACCGACATCTTCCCGCTGTTCGGGCCGGACGGAATGTCGAACACCGTCAATGCGTCGCGGTCGGAATCGATCGCGTACAACACCGTGCCGGTCGCGGGGTCGTTGTCCTTGTTGGTGTACCCTGTAGCCACGATGTTGGGATCGACCCCGTCGGCCGGGTAGCTCAATGCGGTATCGACGGCGGTCACGCCGTTATCGACGTTGATGCGGGGATTCTGGTTGTCGTCGCTGTGCACCCGCAGTCGGTCTGGCACCGGGTTGAACCCGACGCCAAACGCGGTGCCGGCGAGGGTCACCGGGGCCCCCGTGGCGGTCGTGAGCGACCCCCGAGGTCGCCTGCCCTGTCTCTGGATCGATGAGGTAGACCCGACTCGAGCTCCCCACGCCGTAGAGCTTGCCCACGTCGTTGATCGCATCGCTGTTGAGGTCGCTGGGACGGAAATCGATTCCGACGATGGACTCGCCGGGCTGTAGCCCGGTGATCGGCACCTCGCTCCAGACCTGATTGGCTTGATAGGCGTCGAAGGTGATCAGGGTATTGGCTGCCGTGAGGCCGTAGAGGGTCGGCCCGGCTGACATCGAACCCGAGGGCGACGCTTGGCCCGGTGCCGTGGCGGCCGTCGGCGCGGTGGGCGATGAATCGGCGCAGGCGGACAGCAGCATGGACATGAGGAACGCGCCGCATGTGGTCGTGTGACTCATCCCGTGCATGATACTTTCCACTGAAGAAGTGGGCCGCAGCGTGCTGGGCCGGAGACCAGCACGCGAAGGGGCGTGCCCCGACTGTCGAAACACGTCAGATCTACGAACGGCCCCGAATGCCGGATTTATCGTGAGACGGAGGGGCGCGGTTAGTCGCCGCGGCCGGCGAGCGTCGCGCTTTGCCGATGCGACGGATTCATGTAGGACGCGGACCTACACAGGTGTCGAGCTCGATGATACGGTGTTGGTGGAGCTCCAAACGCAGAATCGGGACGACGCTACCACGTGCATTCGAGCAGGGCGGCGGCCTAAAGACGAACCAGATTCCTTCGGCAGGAACAGGTGGTCACCAAGACAGGGGATCTGATCACGCTGGACGTGCGAACACGGGCAGACTGGCGCCGGTGGCTCGCGAAGCACCACGCGTCGACCCCCGGCATCTGGCTCCTCCGCCACAAACAGCACACCGGCGTCAAATCGATGCCCTACGAAGACCTCATACGCGAGGCGCTCTGCTTCGGGTGGGTCGACAGCCTGATCAAACGCGTAGACGACAATCGCTACGCGATCAAGGTCACGGCGCGCCAGCCGACGAGCAAATGGTCGGACATCAACCGCAGACGCTGGAAGCAACTCAAGGCAGCTGGCCTTCTCGCAGCGCCCGGCCTCGCCGCGGCCCCCACGGGGAACAGCTATGCCCCACATCCGCCGATCCCGGAGCTGCCGGCTTACGTTGCCAAAGCATTGAAGACGAACCGCAGAGCCTGGCAACACTTTCAGGCGCTTGCCCCGACATATCGGCGTGACTTCGTAGTCTGGATCCACACCGCCAAGCGAGCTGGGACGCGGGAAAGGCGTATTCGCGAGTCGATTGAACTGCTCTCGGCGGGGAAGAAACTCGGTTTGAGGTAAACGACCACCTTCGTGGCCGGTGACCTCCAGTGAGGCGGGCAGAATTCAGAGGTGAACGATGACGCTGAGTCGCCAGCTCGTCGTGAGTGGCCTGCTTCTCATATGTGCAACTGAGATTCAATGCACCCTGGGGCCGGGGCTTTCGACACCTGATGAACGAGCAAAAGTAATCGCTCTCACGCGGTCGCTTGAGCGGGACCCCTTGGTCGAAAATGCACCCGCCACTCGCCAGTGGTTGCGACAATGGATCATCGAGGTACCCGACATCAAGGTCTACGTGTGCGATGATCTACTCGCCCACGGTCTGGGCTACAACTATCCCTACTCAGGCGAAGTCAACCTCCAGGCGATGTTCTCGGCCGCGGCGTTCGCGATCCAGCATCAGGACAAGGCCCGAGATGAAAACGCCCAGTATCACGCGGGTGTCCAGGGAGCTTTGAGGGCGTATGCGGCATTGCTGAAGTCGAAGCCGGACGCGAAATCGGCGTTTCTGGATGACCTGCTCGCGAAGCGCGATCGCGGTGAGCTCGCCAATCATGTCGCCGCACTCTCCGGAGAAAAGTGCAAGAGGTCATACGATGTCTTGATCGCCCATCTGGCCGGAGGCGGAGTGGGACTCCTTTTGGGGGTGCTCGTTGCGTGGGGTTTGGGAAACCGCCGAGTTCCCCGTGTTACCGGGTTGGGAGGTGCCACGGGCGAAAACGGTAGCGCACGGATTGGGAGAATTCTGCAACGGGTTGTGTTTGTTTGCGCAGCGTACTACGTGATCGTCGTCACCGCTCTTCACATCCTTGAACCGGAATTCGATCCACGATTCTGGTTCATGAGCGGGTATGCATTGGGAGCGTACGGGTGGCTCATGACCACCACGTTTTTCGTGCTGGGCTTGGCCATGTTCGTCGTCGCAGGCGTACTGCGAGACGCACACCACCCGTCTCGAGACGCGCGCATCGGAGTCGGCCTGCTGGTGGTCGGGGCGCTGTTCGTAAGTCTGTCAGGGGTCTTCAAGGATTCCATCCCTCACCTTTTGGCCGGTGCTGTCGCCTTTCCAAGCATGGTCATGGCGGTGTTGATCTTGTCATGGAGTTTTCGGCGGGCTGCAGGGTGGCAAACGATCTACCGAGCAACTCTCGTCATTGCTCTTGGAATGCTTGCCGCCTTCTTGTCGATGGTCGCCGATGTAGGGATGCCAGGATTGCAGCAGCGGGCTTTTCTCCTCCTATTCCTATTGTGGCTTTCGATTGTCATCCACCGGTTCGTTCGGCGCCGACTGAGCCGATCATGATGAAAGCGATCGTGCAGGAGGGTTACGGCTCCCCCGCCGTGTTGCACCTGACGGACATCGAGGTGCCCGCGATCGGCGACGACGGCGTCCTGGTGCGAATTCACGCCGCGTCGGTGAACGCGCTGGACTGGCACACGACCCGCGGCATGCCTTACTTCATCCGCGCGCTCGACGGCCTGCGCAGCCCCCGGAATCGCATCCGAGGAGTGGATCTCGCCGGCCGGGTCGAGGCCGTGGGTCCGAACGTCACCGCGCTCAGGCCGGGCGACGACGTCTTCGGCGGAACCGACGGGAGCTTCGCGGAGTACACTGCGACCACGGTGGATCGGCTCGCGGTCAAGCCGGTCGGACTGTCGTACGCGGAGGCCGCCGCGCTTCATGTCGCCGGGCTGACCGCATTGCAGGGGCTCCGCGACAAGGCGAACCTCCAGGCGGGCCAGCGAGTCCTCGTGAACGGCGCGGGAGGTGGCGTCGGCACGTACGCCGTGCAGCTCGCCAAGGTGTTCGGCGCGCACGTCACCGCGGTGACCCGCACCGAGAGCATCGAGATGGTCCGCTCCATCGGCGCCCACGAGGTGATCGACCACACGGCCGAGGACTTCACCCGCCGGAGCGAGCGCTACGACGTCATCTTCGACATCGGCGGGACCAAGCCGCTCGGGCACTGCCGGCGCGTCCTGGCTCGCAGCGGGATGTTGCTGGTGGTAGGAGCCCCGGCCGGCCGATGGCTCGAGCCCGCCGGCCGGCTCCTCAAGGCGGTCGCTCTGTCCCCGTTCGTGAGCCAGCGGCTGGTCCCCTTCATTTCCCACAACGACCGCGAGGGGCTCGCGCAGCTGGGAGGGCTCGCGGGACGAGGGCAGATCCGCTCCGTGATCGACCGAGAGTATCCGCTCGCCGAGGCCGCCAACGCGATCGCGCACGTGGGGACCGGGCGGGCGCGGGGCAAGGTCGTCGTCAAGGTGCAATGATGGCGAGTCCTGCGGGTTGGACGCTTCAGGTTCTCTTGCTGCTCGCTGCTTCGGGGCAGGCGAAACCGTTCGCCTATACCGGGATCAGCCTTCGTTCCGATCTGATGGCAGTGGCCGCGCGGCATCCCAATTCGACCCTGCAGGGGGATTACCTCCGCCTCGCACCGGAGGACATGCAGGATCACATCTCGGCCGTGGCGATCTCCGGGACGGGAGCCGCTCGGCGGGTGCGGATCATGTTCGAGGTTCAGCGCCCGAACGGACCTCCGGACTACCCCCGATGCCGCGACATCGAAGCCAGGCTCACCGGCGACTTTGGCGCTCCCCATGCGATCCGACGGTTCTCGGAGGAGGCCTCACCGCGGGCCGATCGCATCTGGCGGTCCGGCACCGAGGAGCTCACGCTCATTTGCTTCAAGGGAGCGCGCGGCGTGTATCGGGCCGAGGCGGTCCAGATAGCACCTCGCTGAGAATCCGGATCCATGGCCGGGCCGTTGCTCACCGCGGAATGGCGCTGCCTCGCCCTGGTGCAGTACGCGGTGGACCGGCCGCGGCTGGAGCCGCTGGTGCCCCGCGGCACCGAGCTCGATCTCTGGGAGGGTCGCGCACTCGTGAGCGTGGTCGGGCTCCGCTTCCTCCATGCCCGATTGCTCGGCGTTCCGGTTCCGTTCCATCGCGATTTCGACCAGGTCAATTTCCGGTTCTACGTCCGCCGGGTTGTTCCCGAAGAAGGTGGCGCTCTGCGTCGAGGTGTCGTCTTCATTCGAGAGATGGTTCCCCGGCGAATCCTCGCGCTGGTCGCCCGCTGGGGCTTGAACGAGCCGTATCTCGTCGCGCCGATCCGGCACGTGATCGACATGGATCGCGCCTTGGCGGGAGCGCCGGGCCGGATCCGCTACGAGTGGCACCGGCACGGTCGCTGGCAATCTCTCGAGGCCGAGACCGAAGGCTTACCCGCGCAGGTCGTCCCGGATTCTGAAGCGGAGTTCATCACCGAGCGCCCCTGGGGTTACACGTCTCAGCGAGATGGGAGTTGCCTCGAGTATCACGTCTGCCACCCACGGTGGCGGGTCTGGGCGGTCCGGCGTGCCGCGCTCGACGGTGACGCCCTGCCACCGTTCGGCGCCCAATCCGCCACGCCGTTCCGCCAGCCGCCGATCTCGGCGTTCGTGGCGGAGGGCTCGCCGGCGGCGATGTTCCGGCCGCACAAATTGAGAGAAGCCTCGAGCCGAACCCGCTCTCTTCTCTAGCCCAGTCCAGAATCCTCCCGCCCTTCATCCGCCGGCATCGTGCTTTTCGCCGGCTTTGTCGTGTTCGACGAGGTTCTCGTCGTGTGCTGCCGTTTGCCCGGCCTGGAGGCGACGCATCTCGTTGCCCTATGCGCCCTTCTCCTTTCTCTCTTGCTCATTCAGTCGTTCGCTCAGGAGGGGCAAGCGGCCTGACCATCGAGCTACCAGGCCTCGCACTGCCACGGGTCGGGTTACCTTCCCGCGCATCCAGGGCACGGACGTTCGCATGCGCCAGCTCTACCTCGACGACCTGCAAGTGGGCCAGCGATTCACCAGCGGCACCCACGCGCTCGATGAAGCCCAGGTGATCGCCTTCGCCTCGCAGTTCGATCCGCAGCCGTTCCACCTCGACGGCGCGGCGGCCAAAGGCTCGTTCTTCGACGGGCTGGTGGCGAGCGGCTGGCACACGGCGGCCATCACCATGCGGCTCATGGTCCAGGGCGGCGTGCCGATCGCCGGAGGGCTGATTGGGGCGGGTGGGGAGATCAGCTGGCCCCGGCCCACCCGCCCCGACGATGTGCTGTACGTCGAGAGCGAGGTGCTGGAGATCAGACCTTCGCGGTCGCGTCCCGATCGCGGCATCATCAAGGTTCGGAGTGAGACACGTAACCAGCGCGACGAGGTAGTTCAAATCCTCGAGTCCGTGATGGTAGTGCCTCGCCGGCCACCTGCGAGGAGTTGAATCGTTGCCGAGGCTTGCCCCCGAAATCTTCCGAAAGCGGCTGCTGATCGAGGGCTACTTCGCTCGCGAGCAGCTCGATGCCTACACCATTCGTGATTACTTCGCGGCCATTACCAGCCGGTTGGGCCTCCGCACGTATGGGGAGCCGATCGTGCATCAGACCAGCGGACAGGGGAAGGCCACGAACGAGGGCTTCGATGCGTTCGTTCCATTGATCGACTCAGGGATCTACCTCTGCGTCTGGTCGGTCCGTCGCTTCCTGTCGGTGATCCTCTACACCTGTGCGGAGTTCGACGAGAGCGTTGCGACCGACGCCACCCGCGAGTTCTTCGAGCTGACGGAGTGGGAGTCGACGCTCTTCTGAGGGCGGATCGCCGGTCTCGCACGGAGGGGGAGTACCGCCGCTCCGGGTCGCAAAATCGCCCCTTCCTGTCGCGTTTCCGCACTAACAGGCCGGCCTCAAGAGCCACATCGTTGTAGGCCTTCCCTGAAAACCATAGTCAGACGCTCACTCCTCGCCTTTGGAGGCTGTCTCGAAGGGGGGTCTGGCAATGCGCGAACTGAAGTCGTCCACCCACCGGTACAGAGCACCAACAGGCCTACTTTTCGGTTGGCTGCTCTCCGCGTCGCCCCTGGCGCTCGACGCTCAGGCACCCCCACGGGGAGAGCCCGACGGCCGCGCCTGCCCGTTCCGGGCGAAAGTGCACGTCGTCCTGGTGCGGCAGGGGCTGCCCCTGCTGGGGAGCGAGGTGAAGGTCCGCGCTACCAACGCATCGATCACAGTGTTGGAGGCCGAGAACTGCGACCCCACCTCGTATCCACTGCCGCAAGGCGAATGGAGCTGGGCGCTGGCGGCGAGGCCTCCAGGAAGCAACGCAATACTCGGCGGAGTCTCGACACTGGAGGCGCGGCTGACGCCGGATGTCGCCGGCGAGTACGTGGTGCGCTTCACCGCTTGTCCCGGCGGTTGCGATTTGCCCGGGGTTTTACCCACTGCCCCGCAGGCCATCCGGCAGCACACCATCGCTGCCACGGACCGCCTGGTGTTCCCACCCGAGACCGAACCGGTGATTCCCGCGCGGCCACCGACCTCATCGACCTCCGTTGATGACCAATGTCCCCGATTCGCCGATCGTCTCAATGCCGCGTGGCTGACGGTCAAGCCCTGGCATGGTCCGGCGGACTACGAGCTGCTCAAAGGTGGGGTGCCCGAAAGCCGCATCAGCTCGACCGATAACAATTTCAATCACGACAGCATGGACCTGAACGTGTTCGTCCGCCCCGATCCGGCGTTTCGACGCATCCTCGGCCGGGGGCAGGGCCAGGATCGGGTTGAGGTCGAATGGGAGGAGGCCCACGTTCCCGACGCTGTCCGCTCGACTCGGGGCGATCAGGCGTCAGTGCTCGGCTACTGGATCTACGACTGCGACCACGACAGCAGGACGGAAATCCATCCGCCGGTGATGCTTGCGACGCACCGGCCGAGGGCTGTGCCGATTCCCCAGTCCGCCGGGTACGGCACGAATGTGTACGTGCCGGGAATCGTCACCGAGCTTTGGATCAACGCCCACGCGGGCGAGATAACAGGTAATTGCAGCCGCACCGGGCTTCACCAGCAGGGAGGCGGGGGAGGCGCTGACCTCGGCCCGCATGCCTGCCTGCCTCAGACCGAAGGATTCGACCCCAGTCCCATCCATCGCGTATACCAGTTCGACGTCTATTTGCCCCGGAGTCCCCAGACGATCCTGGCGGAAGCCGGTCTGGTTCGACCTGCAGTACCACTCTACGTCGAAGTGGCAGATCCACGAAACAGTGGTGGCCCCGAGCCCGATGTGCAGCAAGTCAACGAGGGTGGAGTCACGCTTCTGCGCGTCACACTGGACCTCAGCCGCGGTTCGATGAGCTCCTACTCACGGCGAATCCTCGCCGGATGGGCGTACGCTGCACCCGACAACTGGGGCCTGAAGCGCTGGAAGCTGCGAGTTCGCTCTCTGGACGTTCAGGACGACGGCGATTTTTGGGGTGGCGACGGCGACTGGCGATTCTGGATCATCACCAACAACGGTACGCAGGAGTGGACCAAGCTCATCGAGTGCAATGGGTGCGTGCACGGCATGGAGCGGTTTGGTGGGACCCCGTGGGAGACTGGAATCGCCAACGAGAACCGTAGTCTCGGCCCGGATCTGCTACTGTTCCCCGGCCAGCGTATCTACCTCCAGACAGCCGGCTACGAGAACGATGTGTACTACGAGGACAGCATGGGCAAGATCATCGAGCTGCTCCCGCAGGAGGCGACCGACACTCGGGTCGGCAGCTTCGATGGCGGTACGGAGTACACCATGCACTACCAGGTGGTAGAGGGCTCAGCCGTGGGCGCCGCCACTTTGTCACCGGGCGCGCAGCAGCTCTACGACGCCTACGTGATCACGCCGGGGAATGGACCGGCGATCGGGAAGCTTCCACACCCGGTGCAGCGAGCCTGGACTCATCCCCACGACCTTCCATTCGAGCCGGGGCAGCAACCAGTGCGGTGGACGAATGCGGGATTCTTCGCGCCGGAGAAGAGGGAGTCGGCGGCGGCAGCCTGGCTCGCCATCGCGCTGTTGGTGCTGCTCGGTTGGAGCCTGGTCGTCTGGTCGAGGAGGGCTCGGCGTTGAACCGTCGCCGTCAGCAAAGGAGGAGGCCATGGCTACTGTCCAGAATGACGTGAAGGCAGGCGATTGGCGAACCGTTTTTTCGATGTGGGGATCAGGCGTGAAGCGACGGGGTGTGTTCACCCGTCCTGCCGGAATGCAGATAAAGGTTCGCTACGGCTGGGGCTGGTTCGGCAGGGACCGTCAAAAGCAGACCCTCGACGGCATAAATCCGAAAACGCTCAGCGTCGGCGGCGTGACGACCTATCTGCGGGTGCGGTTCCAGGTCAAGGTGCAGTCCGATACGACCATCTTCTGGGAGCACATCATCGAGGGACCGCAGACTTGATTTGAAGGACGTCAGCAGCCCTAACGTTCAGCGTTGAGCTCGATGACGTTCCCGTCCGGGTCGGTCACGTAGATCTGCGCCCAGGGTGTCGGATTCAGCAGGCTCTCCCGAAGCGGCACGCCCTGCGCCTGCAGCCGCTCGACCGTTCCCCGGAAGTCCCGAATCCGAATTGCGAAGTGACCGTCGCGCGAATCGATCTCGGTGGTGCCGCGCAACGTTCTCGGGGTGGTGTGAACGATCAGGTGCAGCTGCCGGTCACCCAGCGCGTACCAGGCCCCCGGAAAGTCGAAGTTCGGGCGCTCGAGCTCGGGAAGGCCGAGGATGTCGCGGTAGAAACGCCGGGCGCGGTCGAGGTCGGTGACCGTCAGGCTGACGTGATGCAGCGTCTCGATCTCCACCATCCGCCCCCGGGCTGATTGGGTGCCGGCAGGTCGGCTCCCGACCCGCCGTGGCCATAACCTACGCCCCGGCCGAGCTACCGCAAACGGGTGGGCGATCGTCCATGCCGAGTCGCGCCGCGGGCAGGCCGAGTCACGCCACGGCGGTGGCAGGACGGGCCGCGGCCCACGTAGGTTCTCTGCTCGATGACCTCGGCCAACACTTCATGCCGCGCGACTTCATGAAGCTGGCCCAGCTCATGGTCAACGAGGGCAAATGGGCCGGCCGGCAAATCGTGAGTCCCGATTGGGCGCGGAAGTCGACGGCGGCGCTCCGCGACCTTTCGCGCGTTCAGCAGTACGGGTGGTTGTGGAACTCGCCCGAGTATTCCTACGACGGCAGGAAGGTACGGGGCTTCTTTGCCGGCGGGAACGGCGGCCAGATTTTCATGGACATCCCGGCGGCAGCTACAATCAGGCGTCGCTGTTCATTGCGCAGCGGGTCTACGTTCCGCAGCACATCCTTCCGGCTGTGAACTGACGCTGCTGCTCCTGGCGCTCATCGTGCCGGCGAGCAGATTTCGTTCATGCGGCATCGCGTGATCGCCGTCCCGCTCATCACCAACGGTGCCGGGGAGTACCTCCTCTGCGAGAGGTCGGCGGATCGCGGAGCGTACCCCGGTTAGTTCTATGAGAGTGAGTGTTAGGCGTCAGGGGTTAGGCGTCCGGGGTCGGCCTCACGTACATTTTGAGATCTCCCAAGGAGATCCCCATGCAGGTTCACTTCACCGCCGTCTTCCAGCAGGTGCCCGAGGGCTATATCGGTTTTGTCGAGGAGCTGCCTGGGGCCAACACGCAGGGCGCCACACTCGAGGAAGCGCGCGCCAATCTCCACGAGGCCGTGCAGCTGGTGCTCGAGGCTAATCGGGCGCTCGCGGAAGAAGAGCTTCGGGGCCGCACTGTGATTCGCGAGCCACTGCACATTTCCGCCGCGTGAAGCGGCTGGACCTCGTGCGTCATTTGGAGGCGCACGGCTGCGTACTCTTACGTGAAGGTGGCAACCATTCGATCTATGTGAATCGGGCGGCGCGCAAGGCGGCATCGGTACCGCGGCACCGAGAGAGAGCAGCTGGCACGCAACATCTGTCGCGATCTGGACATCCCTAAACCCTGACGCCTAGCCAGCGCATGCAGCTGACGGGCGCTTCTCTGGGAAACGCCTGGCGAAGCCACAGCGCCGGCGCGGCGCTAAGGACCATAGAGTTCGTATCGGCGGGGCTTGCCGCCCGCAGCTGGTGCGCGATTGCGTCAGGTGGACACGCCGATTGCGTTAGGCGCACGCGAGCCGGCATCCGGGCCCTTACAAGGGTAAGCAGAGCGTAATGGCGTTACCCCAGCCACAGGCCGGAGAGGGAGGGATCAACGCTCAACGTCTCACGCCGCTGAGGGCAGGCGAGCGCATTGCGCTCATCGATGCCGTGCGGGGGTTTGCCCTCGACGGGGTGCTTCTGGGAAACCTGATCTGGATCACTCAAGAAGGCGCAGTGGTGCCAGCGCAGGTGGCAGCCTTGCCCACTGCGGTGATCGACCGGATCGTCAAGTACGGGGTGGAGTTCTTCATCGACTGGAAGTTCTACACGCTCTTCTCCTTTCTGTTTGGGCTCGGTTTCTCCGTACAGTTGATACGTGGCGAGCGGCGTGGCGTGGCCGTCCTGCCAGTCTATGAGCGGCGTCTTGGCATCCTTTTCGGCTTCGGGCTGGTCCATGCGTACCTGGTCTGGTATGGTGACATCCTGCATCATTACGCGCTGCTTGGCTTCCTGCTCATCCTGTTCCGAGAGCGCTCCGATCGATGGCTCCTTGGCATGGGAATCGGCCTCGGTGTCGTGCTCCCGGCGGTGGTCCGGATAGGGAAAACGCTTCTCGATCCAGCCATTCCCACTGCAGGACCAGCCCCAGCGGAATTGCAGGTCCTCGGCACCCGCTTTCGGGCTTTTACCTCGGGTAGCGTCGTAGACTCGCTCCGGGAGAACGCCAAGTATGCGTTGGGGTACTGGACCACCGGTGTTGCCCTCCACTTCCTTCCCGCCATCCTCGGAAAATTCCTCTTGGGCTTCTACGCCGGCCGTCGGCAGTTGCTTGAGAAACCGGAGGCGCATCTCGCACTGTTCCGACGGCTGCTTGCCTGGGGCCTAGTTATTGGGGTACTTGGCAACGCTCTTTGGGTAGCGACCACGTCCCTCACTCTCTCCGGCAGATTGGCCTCTTCTTCCGTCTGGGTCCTGGCCGCCCAATTGCCCATATATCTAGGGGTGATCGCCATGGCAGCCGCTTATGTGTCGGGCATCGTGCTGCTCTGGCAACTCCCATCCTGGCGCTCCCGACTGGCGCGCCTGGCACCACTGGGCCAAATGGCCCTGACAAACTATCTCGCGCACTCGCTGATCTATCTGGCGCTCTTCTATGGGTTCGGACTGACGCTGCTGGGGCGCGTAGGCACGGCGTTCTGTCTGGTGCTCAGCGTAGGCATCTTCGCGGCCCAGATCCTCTTCAGTGCGTGGTGGTTGCAACGTTTTCGGTTTGGACCGGCCGAATGGCTCTGGCGCTCTCTTACCTATGGGACTCGTCAGCCGATGCGGCTCGGCGTCGCCGGTCAGCTTGCTTGATCGGTCGTCGCCACGAACATGACCGATCGGCATCGCTGCGCTGTAGTTTGGTGCGGGCGCCGACATGAGCGCACGGCGCTGAAACGCAGGCCGTTAGGCCGACCGACCAGCTCGTGTGGGACCCGAATGAGCGTCGAGATCGACACCTTTCGCTTGGAGCATGCGGAGCATTTCGCCGAACTCAACCGCAAGTGGCTGGAAAGCTACGATCTGATGGAGCCGGCCGAAGAGGCACAGCTTGCTGATCCTCAAGGGTACTTCCTCAACCGTGGTGGCCAGATTTTTGTCGCGCTTCATAACGGCCAGGTCATCGGCACTTGTGCCGTTATGCCCCATGGTATTGAAGAACTTGAGCTTGCCAAGCTCACAGTTGCACTAGAGTTCCGCGGTCAAGGCATCGCACGCCTTCTAGTGGAGCGGTGCATCGCCTACGCACGCGAGCAGGGTGCCCGTCGCGTGATGCTGGTGTCAAACTCGCGGCTGCAACCTGCCCTTCGATTATACGAGTCTTTAGGCTTCCAGTATTGTCCGGTGCCAGAAGCTAAGAGGTACGAAGTTGCCGATGTCTCCATGGTCTTGCGTCTCGACCCGGGAGACCCCGCGGCCTAACCAGCGCATGCAGCTGGCGGCGCTCGCAGTACCGAGCGCCCGTGCGGGCCAGAGCGGCGGCCCGCTGTGGACCATCGAATTCGTATCTGCGGGCGAGTCGCCCGCAGCCGATGCGTAATTGCGTTAGGCCCCAATTCCGCAGAAGTGAAGGAGGTACATCAGCAAGAGTAATCACGGGCAACAGAGCGTTGATACGGCCTATGACAGTACCCAGGAAGGTCTTATGAGTGGGCCATTAGCAGCGGCGAAGCTCAAGGCCGAGACGGCCTACAATGCCGCCTCAGACTACTACGACGCCGAGCCCTTGGGGTTCTGGGCGCGGTATGGCCGGCGGACCGTCGAACGGCTGCGGCTGCGACACGGGGCGCACGTGCTGGATGTGTGCTGTGGTAGCGGCGCCTCTGCGTTGCCTGCGGCGCAAGCCGTCGGCCCCGAGGGCCAAGTGATCGCGGTCGATCTCGCGGGTGACCTCCTCAAGCTCGGACAGGCCAAGGCCCAGACCGCAGGACTGCAGTGCGTGGAGTTCCGCCGCGGGGACATGACGGGGTTGAACTTTCCTGATGGTCACTTTGACGCGGTGGTCTGTGTGTTTGGGATTTTCTTTGTTCCGGACATGGAGACCGAGGTGGGGGAACTGTGGCGCATGGTGCGGCCCGGCGGGCAACTGGCGATCACCACATGGGGCGCCCGGTTTTGGAGTCCGGCGTACGAGATCTGGTTGGAGGCCGTGCGCCGCGTACGCCCCGATCTATGTGCCGCCTTTAACCCCTGGGACCGCATCACGACGCCCGAGGCGGTCCGCATGCTGCTCCATGACGGTGGCGCCCAAAGTATCGATGTTGCTGCTGAAGATGGTCACCAGGCACTGCGCACGCCCGAGGATTTCTGGACCATGGCGCTGGGGAGTGGCCTGCGGTGGACGATCGATCAGATGGGCACTGAGCTGGCCCGCACGGTGAAGCGCGAGATCCTCGACCGGCTTGCTGCCGCCGGGATTGATCGCGTCGAAACCAATGTCATCTATGCGATCGCCAAGAAGTCATCAAGCCCCGCCTAACAACCCACTGGAGCTGACGGCCCATGGAGGCGGGTTCTTGTTATTCCTGGCGTTTTCGCCCGTGGGCCGCGGCTCAGCGGGAGCGTTAGGCAGTCTCGCGCCGTGAGGTGGCACCGTGGAGCAGTACGGGCTGGCGATCCTCGCGGTGCTGCTCGCCCTCGCAGTGGCGCTTTGGATGTACGGAGCGTACTGCTACGTCCAGATGGTGCGGCACCGGCGCCCCGGCGTGAACCCGTTCCGCGTGGGGTGGTCGGCCGCCCAGCTCACCGAGCAAGGTCGAGCGTTCCGCCGCCACGCCTTGCGGGCCTACGCTGCCTTTGCCGTAGTCGCTCTGGCGTTGATTGCACTGGGTCACCTGGTCGGCCGTCAGCGGTGAGGGCGCGAGCAGCTGCGATTAGTATGGGGGCTTCGACCGATGCTCCTTGAGTTGATCGCCACCCTGTGCGCTGGATTGTTCGCCGGCGCAGCCATCTACATCACCTTCGTCGAGCATCCCGCCCGGCAGGAGTGCGGCACCGCCTTGGCCGCGACTGAGTTCGTCCCGAGCTACCGCCGTGCGACCGTCATGCAGGTCTCGTTGGCGGGGCTGGGCCTCCTCGCCGCGCTCGGGGCCTGGATCCAAGGTCGGGGGCTTACGGTGCTGGTCGCCGGGGTGCTCCTCGGGCTCGTGATCCCGTTCACCCTGCTGGTCATCCTGCCAACCAACAAGCGGCTGCTCGACCCCGCACTCGACCGAAGCTCTCCGGAAACCGCCAGGCTCCTGGGCCGGTGGGGTCGGCTGCATGCGGTGCGCAGTCTCATGAGTGTGGTGGCCTTCGGCGTGCTTGCCTGGCATATCGCACAACCCGGGTGAGGGCCTGCGGCGATGGACAGTCCTTTACGCACCACAGCGGTTTGATCCGCTCGCACGATCGAGATCCCTATGCTCAGAGATGGTCACGTCGCCACGCGGCTCCCCGCTCGAGACCTCGCACGAGCCCGGGCGTTCTACTCGAGCATGCTCGGCTTGGATCCCATAGAAGAACGACCAGGGGGGCTGCTGTACCAGTGCGCCAGCGGCCGCTTCGCGCTGTTTGAATCGTCAGGCGCCGCCTCGGGGACGCACACCCAGATGGGCTGGGAGGTCGAAGACCTCGAGGCTACGGTCACCGAGCTGCGCCGCCGCGGCGTAGTTTTCGAAGAGTATGACCTCCCTGGTTTCAAGACGGTCGGCGGCATCGCGGACGTCGAAGGGAACTACCCCTCGAAAGGCGGGATCGGAGAGAAAGCGGCTTGGTTCAAAGACAGCGAGGGCAACCTCATCGGCATCGGGCAGCCTCTTCGCTGAGCCGGAGCCTTGCTGGGCGACCGGCAGCGTAGCCGGGCCGAGCGAGCTGTGGGCCGGGGCTAGGGCGCCGCGCCGACTTCGGCCGCCCAGAGGTCGCTCTGTCGGTCGCCCACGGTCATCCACAGGCGGCCGTGCCGCGCCACGAACCCGAAGCGGTGCCACTCGCGGGTCGGCTCGTCGAACCGGACCATGAGCCTCGGCGGCCCGCCGCTCACCGACACTCCCCAGATGCTGGCCCGCTCGGCGGGATCGACCGCCAGGTAGTAGATCGTCTTGCTGTCATCCGACCAGTCCACGTAGATCGCGCGCGGCTCCGGCCCGTCGCCCCGCGGCACGAGCACTCGAGTGGAATCCCCTGCCGGACTGACGATCACGACCGAACCCGCGGCGGCGATCGCCACCCACCGGCCGTCCGGCGAGGCCATCGGGGGATAGGTGGACCCGCGGTAGAGCGTGCGCGGCGCTGACCAGCTGCCGTCGTCGCCGCGCGTGATCGCCCTCAGCTCCGTGTCGGGCGCGTTGAAGTTGTGCAAGTAGTAGATCGTGCGGCCATCAGGGCTCCAGGTCGGGCACCGCTCGTCGTCCGGGCCGTCGGTGATCTGTTGCCGGTCGCGGCCGTCGGCCGCCATGACGAACAGATGCCGACGTGCGCCGAGGAATCCGTGCCACGCGATCTCGCCGGTCTTGGGCGAATAGCGGGGCCAAAACTCGACGGCCGCATCCTCGGTCAGCCGCTCCGGCTCACCGCCCGTCACCGTCTGGCGGAAAATGTCCTGATTGCCGGTCCGGTCGGTGTCGAAGGCGATCCAGCGGCCGTCCGCCGATACGTCGAAGCTCTCGATGACCTGGTTGCCGCTCGTAACCGGCTGGGCATCCCGGATGGAGGCCGGCGGGTTCTTCGGCAGCGCGAGCGACCACACGTTCGAGGTCTCGGCGAGACTCGACCAGACGATCCACCGCCCGTTCGCGGCCAGGCTGATCCCCTCCGCGCGGAGGCCGTTCGTGAGCCGGAGCGGCTCGCCATATGGCGAGCCGTTTGCGCGGAGACTCGCCTGGTACAGGTCTACGCCGCCGCCCCGGTTTGAGACGAAGAGCAGTCCGCGGCTATCCGGCGACCAGCTCGGGCTCGCGTTGTAATGCTCATCGCCGGTGACCGCGATCGCCTTGCCGCCCGCCACCGGTACGAGCCAGATCCCGGATGCGCCGAGGTTCGCGAACAGAAATCCGGGGTTGCGGGACTGCCGGTTGCCGCGCACGCACGCGATCCAGCGACCATCGGGCGACCAGGCGAATGAGTGCATCTCGCCGCCGTTCGCGATCGGCTTCGGGGCGGCGCCGGAGAGATCCTGGAGATAGAGGGTGTCGCCCCGCACGAAAGCGATCGACTTCCCATCCGGCGACCACCCCGCCGGCATCATGAATCCGCCGCTGAGCCAGGGGTCGGTGTTGGGATCGGGCACGTACGGGACCACCAGCTTGGCCGGGCCGCCCAGCGCGGAGACAATCTCGACGCCGCGCGGGGAGCCGAACATGATCCGTCCGCCGTCGGGCGACCACGAGGGGAATCGCTGGGGCCGCTCGCTCTCTGCGGCGACCGTGAGCGCGGTCCCGCCGTCGAGCCGGCGCACCTTGATCTCGAGCGACTGCATCGGTCCGGCGGCAAAGGCGACGAGCCGGCCGTCGGGCGATACGGCCGGCTCGATCTCCATGCCGGGATCGAGCGTGATCTGGACCCTGCGGCCGAGCGAGAGCTCCGCCGTGCCACGCGTGCGGACGAGCAGCAGGCCGGCGACCACCGCCGCCAGCACCAGTGCGGCGATTGCGAGAATCATGCGGTTCCTGCGCGCCGGCACTCGAGTTCCGACGGGAATCGTGGCCGGCGTGGTCTCTCCGCTCGGCACCAACCACGGCTCCAGCTTCGCGTGCATCTCGCCCGCGGTCTGCCAGCGGTCGGCGGGCCGGCGTTCCAGCGCCCGCATGATCGCTGACGAGAGCGGCGGAGGTACTGTGGGCCGGTGGGTGCGAAGATCCTCCGGCGACTGGGTCAGCTGCGCTGCGACGATCTGCTGCGCGGTGTTGCCGGGAAACGGCCGTCGTCCGGCAAGCAGCTCGTATCCGACGACGCCCACCGCGTAGAGATCCGCCCGGTGATCCACCTCGCGGTCGGCCACCGCCTGCTCCGGCGCCATGTAGCTCGGCGTGCCGAGCGCCAGGCCGGTGGTGGTCACGAACGAGGGGCCGGCTGAATCGTTCACCGCCTTGGCGACGCCGAAGTCCACCAGGAGCGCGTGGCGGCCCGAGAGCATGATATTATCGGGCTTGATGTCCCGGTGGATGACGCCGCGCTCGTGGGCGTAGGCCAGCGCATCGAGCACGTCGTAGAGGATCCGGGCGGCGTCCTCCACCGACAGCTCGTGCTGGCGGGCGAGCCGGGCCCGGAGCGACTCGCCCTCCACGAAGGGCATGATGTAGTAGACGTAGCCCTCCGCCTCGCCGCTGTCGTGCAGCGGGAGGATCGCGGGGTGTTGGAGCTGCGCCGCGACTTCGATCTCGCGGAGAAAGCGCTCGGTGCCGAGCGAGGCGGCGAGGTGCGGATGGAGGACCTTCACCGCGACCTTCCGGTGGTGCTTCAGGTCCTCGGCGAGGTAGACCGATCCCATGCCGCCGCTGCCCAGCTCGCGCACGAAGCGATAGCGGTCGCGGAGCGCGTCGGCGAGCCGTGCAGGGATTTCGTTCACGATGGCGCGGGCGATGGTGGGTCGAATATGGCCGGGAAGCGGACGAGGGGCTAGCAGGCACCTCGGTTCGGCGTCAAACTAGGGATATCACACGGCTGGCGGTTCCCATGACTTCTCTCTCTGCACTGCGTCGCATCGTGCCGGCCGCCGCGGCGGCTCTTGTCATCATGTCCTGCGCAAAGGCTACGGGCCAATGGGTCGAGGTCGAGCCGATCTCCACGAAAGGCGGCCCAGAGCTGTCGATCACCGGGACGGTTCGCCACTTGGATCTCGAGGGAGGTCTCTTCGTGATCGATTCCGACGAGGGCACGCGCTACAACCCGATGAGCCTTCCCGACGCCTTCCGGGTGGACGGCAAGGCGGTCGAAGCCGTGGCGCGGCGCCGGGACGATGCCGTCTCGATCGGGATGGTGGGCCCAATGATCGAGCTGATCCGGATTCGCGAGCGCGGGTCCGGCGCCGCTGCTCGATGAGCGTGAGCGGCCGAGCTTTCGCGGCGGCGGCTGGGCTCCTGCTCCTTGCTGGCGCGTGCGAGCGTCGGGAGCGCGCCGCGGCGCCGGAGCCACCGCCGACGCCGCCGGACGCGGCCGTTTCGGCGGCGCCCTCTCCGGTTCAGTCGTTTCTCGGCGTCTGGAGCGTGACTGGCCATCATATCCCAGGCACGAGCGCGCTGAGCGCTGCCGACGCCGCAAAGTGGCATCGGCGCACGGTTCGACTGAGCGAACAGCGCGCCGTCTCCGAGGGCAAGCATTGCGACAACCCGGACTATCGAGCCCGGACTGTCGGTCGGGACAGCCTGCTCGGCGCGGAGTACCACCTCGCTCCGGGTAGCCTCCGCCCCCTGGCATCGGTGGATCGCCTCACGCTGCTCGAGGTGCAGTGCAGCGGCGCTGACTGGGCCGCGATGGGCGGCCGCATCATCGCGATCGACTCGAATCGCGTGCTGGCCCCGTGGGACGGTGTGTTCTTCGAGCTGGAGCGGGCTCGAGACTTCCGCACCGCCCGGCAATCGGGGCTGGCGTTCGTGAACCGGGTCTGGCAGGTGGACCCCGGGTCCACGGTCTCGCCGGGGGAGCTGCGGGTGTTCCTCTCCGAGGGAACGATGGTCATGGCTTCGCCGAACGGCACACCCGCGCTGGGGAAGTGGCGGAGCGCGGACGGGAAGCTGGTCCTAACCGAGGAGGGGCACGACTACCCGACCGAGATCGTCGAGCAGAGCGACAGCAGCTTTCACATCCGGATCCGCGGCCCGGGCGAGCCGGTGGAGCTCCGCATGCGCCCGGCGTCTCCCGCATTCGTGCGATAGGCAGCACCCTTCCAGCGACACATCCTTCGACTCAACGGCGGGCGCATCCCGCGCTCTCCGACGATCTCGCGGGGGCGGTCGAGCACGCGGCCCGATCCGTCGTCGCCATCCATGCGCGCCGGCGGATTCCCTCGAGCGGGGTTGCCTGGCGTTCCGGCGGTGATCGTGACCTCGAACGGCACGGTGTCGCGGGAGGAGGAGATCACGCTGACCTTGCCCGGGGGGCGGCACCGCGTCCGCCACGCTCGCCGGGTGGGATCCGACGACCGACATCGCGGTGCTCCGCACCGGCGCGGACCTCCGGCCGCGGACCGGGCCGACGCGACGGCGCTCCAGGTGGGCAAGCTGGTGCTCGCGCTCGGACGTCCCGGCGGCGAACGTGACGGCAAGTCTCGGCGTGGTGAGCGCGGTTGACGGGGAGTAGCGCACCTGGCACGGCGGCCGGATCGAGCGACTCGCCGTCCGCGTGGGGCATGATGTAGTAGACGTAACCGTCCGCCTCGCCGCTGTCGTGCAGCGGGAGGATCGCCGGGTGCTGGAGTTGGGCGGCGACCTCGATCTCGCGAAGAAAGCGCTCGGTGCCGAGCAACGCGGCGAGGTGCGGGTGCAGGACCTTCACCGCGACTTTGCGGTGGTGCTTCAGGTCCTCGGCGAGGTAGACCGATCCCATGCCGCCGGTCCCCAACTCGCGCACGAAGCGGTAGCGGTCGCGGAGTGGCCCCACGAGCCGTGAAGGGATTTCGCTCACGATGGTTCGGGTGCTGGTGGGTCGAATATGGCCGGGTAGGCGGCCAAGGCAAGCGTGGCCGGACGGGCTCTGCGACCTGCCGGCGATGCAGACTCGCTAATCGACCGCAGGGAGTAAGTATCGGGGAACGAACACCCCACCCGGGATGAACATCGCCGCATCGGCGTAGTTGCCGCCGGTGAAGCCGATCGCGAGATCCAGATCGGGAATCCCCATGAAGATCTGCCCGCCGTTCCCGGCTGCGAAGAACGCGCGAACGTTGCGGCCTTTGTAGGGGTACTCGACCGAGTTCCACAGCCAGCCGTATTGCTGGCTCGGGCTCAGGTTGCGAAGCGCCGCCCCCGATGACCGGGCCCACTCCCGGCTCATGATCTGCCGGCCGTTCCAGCGGCCGTCATTGACCATGAGCTGCGCCAGCTTCAGGAAGTCCCGGGGGAGAAAGTGATGGCCGCCCCCGCCGTAGGCGTCGCCGGTCGGCGACAGGAGCAGATGGTAGTTCCGCATCCTGAGCGGCTCTGCCACCAGGCGATAGAATAGTTCCGGCAGCGGCTCGCCGGAGATCTTCTGCAAAATGCCGGCGGCGAGGTTGGGCTCGATGCTGCAGTAGACGATGGTGTCGCCCGGCGCGGTCACCATCGGAACGTTCAGGGTGTAGCGGTACCAGTTCGGCTCTTCGGTCTGGCTCATCATCACGTCCTCGTCGCCGGGCGCCGATTCGCCCGAACAGTCGTACCCTGCCGTCATCGAGATCAGGTGCTCGAGCGTCATCGCCCGCTTGCGCGGGTCCAGGTCACCGGGCACTGACGCCAGCATCGTCCGATACACCGGCGTGTCGAGCCGGATCGGGACGCCCGCCTGCATAGCCGCACCGAGCAGCACGGCCACCCAACTCTTCGCCGCCGAGCGGGTGTCGTGAGGCCGGTCGCGATGGTAGCCGTGGAAGTACTCCTCGAGCACGAGCTTGCCGTGCCGGGCGATGAGGAGGCTGTGGATCTGCGACGTGGACAGCGAATCCATCGGCATGTCGACCAGCATCTGCACGAATGCTTCTATTCCCTTCCGGGAGATGCCCGCCTCTTCGAGGGTCGCGACCGGCCAACCGTCGTCGAGCCGGAGCGGCTGGGAATAGCGGTACCGTTCGCTTCGCTTTCCGCGCGGATAGAAGGGACTGGAGAAATCGCTGTCGGCCTTCGTGAAATCGAAGCTCGCCCCGCGGAGCGGCAGCCGCATGACGCCCTCGTCGTAGCGTCCCTCGACCACCGCGGCATCGGCCTCGCCGTCGCTGCCGCCGAGGAGCTTCACCACGTTGCCCTTGCGCTCCACGCGGGAAACGGGAATGAACCGCCCCTGATTGCGCTCGGGGTTGCGCAGGTAGGCCGCGTAGGTCCCATCCGCGCGCCGAGTGACCGGCATATAGAAGGTGAAGGAGTCCTCGAGCGGGATCACCTCGCCACGCCACCGGTTCGGGCCGTCAGCCTGGAGCACGACCGGCGTCGCGTACGCAAGGCCGCTGTTGTAGGTCGGGCGTCCAATCCAATGGCCCACGATGGATCGCCCGCCCAGTTTGCCACGGAATCTCCCCTTCCCGTCCGGAAGCTCGAACGATATCCGCTGGTCATCGACCCCGGCGGCGACCGAGTAACCCGCGATGTCGGCGCGCCAGCCGGTCCCGGCTCGAAGCAGCGCGACTGGGCCACGGATGTCGGGCCCGAAGCGGACTTTCGCGGCCCAGAGGCCGGTGAGGTCGGGAACGGCCTCCTGAGCGGCCGCGGGCCGCCATGCGAAAACGAGCGCCGTGACTACGACGAGCGCGATTCCCGTGCGCAGCTTGGTCATCGTGCGACCTGGGCGTGGGGAGACACGACTCTGACACGTCCGGACCGGTAACGGTTGCTACCCGCCACCTTGGATCGTCCTCCGCTAAGCACTACACTTGGCGGAATTCCGAAGGACACCGGGCCACTCTGAACCCGATCATAGCCGAACAGCCTTCCGAGCAGCTGCCGGCGCCGGCGACGCCGGGGTACGTGATGGTTCCGGAGGCGGTCCAGGAGCAGGCCGACGAAGAGCAGCGGGAGGCGGAGCGCATTCAGATCGCTGCCAAGGTGTGGGCGCTCATTACGTTCGAGCGTCTCACCGGAGGTTCAGGCGGCGATCGACTGGTCGCGCGATGCCGGCGCCCGCCGCCTGATGGCCGGGGTGCGGTCGCATCAGACTGCGGTGGAGGGGTTCTCATGACGGCGCTGCTCGTCTGGCTGTACTGGTGGCTGCTGTGATCTGCCGGATCTGGCACGGGTGGACCACCCCGGAAAATGCCGATGCATACGAGCGGCTGCTTCGCTCGGAGATCTTTCAGGGAATCGCCGAGCGCGAGATTCCGGGTTACAGGGGTATCGAGCTGCTCCGGCGACCGGCCGACGACCTCGTCGAGTTCGTCACCATGATGTGGTTCGATTCTTTCGACGCCGTGCGAGCGTTCGCCGGGGCAGACTACGAGATCGCTGTGGTCCCTCCCTCAGCGCGGGCGCTCCTGCATCGGTTCGACGCCCGCTCGGCCCATTACGAGGTACGGAAACCTCTATGAGCCAGCCCGCTATCCCCCTCAAGGAGTTCGACCTGGAAATGGCGTCCACCCGGAAGCTTCTCGAGCGCGTGCCGACCGAGAAGGGGCAGTGGAAGCCGCACGAGAAGTCGTTCGCGCTGGGCCACCTGGCGCAGCTGATCTCTTGGATGCCGGGATGGATCGCGAGCACCCTGCACGAGCCCCACATCGACCTCGGCGCCGCGGGCGGGTACAGCTTCGAGCCCACCGACAAGCTGTTGCAAGTGTTCGATGGCAACGTGCAGCAGGCCCGGGAGGCGCTCGGCTCGGTCGTGGGTGCCCGACTCGCCGAACCGTGGTCGCTCAGGCTCGGGGAGCGAGTCCTGTTCACCGCGCCGAGGGGGGAGGTCGTTCGCCAGCCATCTGAACCACCTGATCCACCATCGGGGCCAGCTTACGGTCTACCTGCGGCAGGTCGACGTGCCGCTGCCGCAGATCTACGGGCCCACAGCAGACGAGAAGTGGTGACCGGCTGGGCGCTTGACTCGGGCTTGCCGGGCCTCGGCGAACGTCCCGGTCCGGAAGGGGGATGCGAATGCCCGGCCCGAGGCCATGTCATCGCTCGATCGCGACGTCGCTGCTCGTGCTTCACATGGCCAGCTGTCACAGCTGGCGGTCCGAGGCACTCGCCCCCGCGCAGCTGGTTCCGGCCGAGCACCCCGAGGTTGTGCGTGTCACCCGGTCGGATGGCTCGATCCTGATCCTTCGACACCCGACGGTTCGAAACGACTCGATGTTCGGCATCGGTCCGGACAGTGCCGAAGCCCGGTTGGCGCTTCAAGATGTCCGCGAAGTCGAGGTGCGGCGCTTCAGCGCTGGCAAGACGGCGGGGCTGGTCCTGGGCGTGGCCGGCGGCGCCGCGCTCGCGGTCGGGGCAGCTTTCCTGATCTGGCTGAGCTCCTGCGACGGGCCGTGCTTCGACTAGGAGAGCCTGCTTGAGCGAGTTCTATCTCCGGTGCAAAATCAGGGCAGCCAGACTTTCGGGATCCCCGCCAGATGAAGCCTTCCATCACCGGTCCCGGCGCCGCCTCCCGACCTGAGCGGATCCCCCCGTTCGCCACCCCGCGGATCCATTTCCTGGACGAGCAGCGTCGCCACCGCCGGACCGGCGCGGTGTCGGCCGCGTTGGTGGTCGTGGTGCTCGCCGTGTCGGGCATCCCCCTCTCCATCATGATCTCGCCGCTGGTCGTGGGGTTCTTCGCCGTGCTGGTGCGATTGGCCGACCTCGTGGTAGACGTCCCCGCCCTGTCCGCGTGGCTCGATCGCGTGTTTCATCTGTTGCCGACCATGTGGACCGGGCTCCGACAATCCGACGTAGATCTGCCGTGGGACTGGCTGGTCGGACTCTTCGTCCTCCCGGGCGTCCTTCTCACCCTGGTGCTCTGGGCGCTCGTGCGCCTGATCTTCCGGCGTACCGGAGTCGGCGGGCCGCTCCGCCGGATGGAGACTCGGCCGCCCCTGCCCGGCGACCTGGCCGAGCAGCGCCTCGCGAATCTGGTCGAAGAGGTGGCCGTCGCCGCAGGCGTCCCGCCGCCCCACGTGCTGTTGATCGACACGCCCGCGGCGAACGTCGGCGCCGCCGGGCTCACGATGGATAACGCGTCGGTCATCGTGACTCGCGGGTTCGTGGATCGGCTTCCGCGGGACGCCCAGCAGGCAGTCATCGCGCACGTGATGAGCTCCGTCGGCAACGGCGACCTCACCCTCGCGGCTGAGATCCTGACCCTGCTGCAGACGTGGGGCCTCATCACGCTGCTACTGGAGGCGCCGTTCCTGAGCGCCGCCCGGGCGAGTCTCGTGCTCGTCGGGCGCATCGGCTGGCGCACGGTGCAAGGAACGGCGGACGCGCCAAGTCGCGAGCTCGCGCTCGACCACCTGCTCGAGGGCGCAGGGCACGAGCTCGACATGGATTCCGAGGAACTGGAGATGCTCCCGGACTGGCATCCGCTGGCGCTCATGTTCGTCTATCTGCCGCTGCTCCTCAGCGTGGCGGTGGTCGCGATCTTCGCCAAGACGGTCATCTGGCTCACGGCGCTGCTCATGGGTCCGCTGGTCGCCTTTCTGTGGCGAACGCAGCGGCGCCTGGCGGACGCCACGGCGGTGCAGCTCACGCGCCACCCCGAGGCGCTGGCAACCGCGCTTCGAACCCTTGCCGGGCTGGACATGAAGGTGCCGGGCGGCGTGCCCGTGCACTTCCTCTTTCCAGTCTGGGACCCCGAGGTCGACCGCGATCAAACGAGGACCGATGTGACCAGCGTGCTGCTCCGGATGCAGCTCCCGCTCGAGGGGCGGCTCCGGCGGCTCGAGCGACTCGGCGGGGTCACCGATCGCCCTGCCCAGCCTCCATCGCTGGGCGAGGTCGCGCGCGAGTTCGCCGGGGCGGCCGGATGGCTCACCGTGGCCGCGCTGCTTCTGGCCGTAGTGCTGGCGGCGAGTGCATTCGCCGCAGCAGGGGTGCTGTACGGTTTGGGCTGGCTGCTGGACGCTCTGCTGGTGGCGCTGCCCCGCCGGATCGCGCGGGTGTGGGGATGAGCCGGGCCCGCGTGCTGCACCGATCGCTCGTCGCCGGCGTTGCGCTTCTCCTCGTCGTTTTCGTCCTCCTCAAGTATCGGGGTCTGGTTCCGTTCCTCACGCTCGAGGCCGGGCGCACCCTGATCGCTTTCGTTCTCGCTGGTGCGGGGCTGGCCTCCGTGTTGGTCGGCTTGCTGATAATGAGCCCCCGGGTTCCCCGACGGCCCGTCGGGCAAACGGAGCAGATCTATCTCGACCGCGACGACGTCATCGCGCGGGCGCTGCTGGTGTGGGCCCTCTGCGAGAGCGGCGGCGGCATCGCGGCCGTCGGCTTTGCGCTCACCGGGGCGATGCCGCCGTTGGTCGTCAGCGTCGCGGCCCTCCTCGCGCTCACGTCCTACGGCCCCGGCTACTTCAGCGAGCGCGTGCTCAGCAACCCCCGACTATGACTCGCTACACCTACCCCCACACCATCGAGAATGGCGCGGGCGAGCAGCTCACCTTTTCACGCAAGGTGTGGGGCAGCACCGGCGACCGTCTGGAAGGAGGAAACGTCGTGAAGCCGGGCGTGGGTCCGCCCATGCAACTAAGGCCAGCAGCATAGTCACACCAAGCTCCACGATTATCCCCCTCCGGCGAGTTCCTGGGATCGCCACGGACGACGCCAGCCTATCAGGCATCGGGGTGCTCAGGCCGGATGGCTCCGATACTCAGCGGGTTACCACGCTGCCTGGTACTGCCCTGACCTGGTCCGCCGACGGCGCGTTATCCTGTTCACGCAAGGCGGTAGTGAGATCTCGGCCGTTGAGCGGCAGGGTGGGAGCGCGGTGCCCGTGTGGGAATCATCCGCGCGGCGGCAACTTACTGGCGTTAGCCTGGACCGGCCGATAGCGAGTCGGTCAAGGCGAATCTTCCAAATCTCCGTCAAACCGGACAACGTGCAATCAGGACACAAGAGACCGGCTGGAGGGGCCGGGACTCGCCCGCGGTTGCCGGAGGTGAATGCGTGGGTCTGGGTCGCTGTTTCCTGCCAGTTAGCCGGCTCGCCTGGCTGGCCGGCTTCGCCATCCTCGCCGGCGCGGAGCTGGGCTACAGCCAGCAACCTGATGCGTCGGCTACCCTCATGGGTCGGGTGACGGCCGAAGGTGGACCGGTTGAGCATGCAGTCGTCCTCCTCGACAGCTTGCGCCGCACCCAAACCGACCGGAACGGGGTGTTTCGCTTCGACTCCCTGTCAGCCGGGTCTCATCGGATCGAGGTGAGCGCCATCGGGTTTTACCCGCTGAAGGCTACGGTCCAGCTGTTCGGCGGCCGGGCCGACGCGGCGATCAGGCTCACGCGGTCGGCCCAAACTCTGCCGGAGCTCTCGGTCACCGGCCGGAGACCGCGGCTGGAGAGTGTCGGCTTCTATCGGCGCCGTGCCAGCATCCGGGCCCGGTTTCTCGAGCGGGATACCCTCCTGCGGCTTGACTCCCTGAATCTCGTGCGCGGACTCAGTCAATTGCCCGGGTTCCGATTCATCAACCCCGCATCGCTCGACCCCGAGCTGGTCAGCAGGTCCTGCCGTGGAGGCTTCGTCCTCTGGCTGAACGGCTGGTTCGTGCCGGACAGCGACAAAGCGTTCTTCCTGCGCCTCACGCGCCCCGAGGACATTGACGGCATCGAGATCTACGAGCAGAATCACGCCCCGCTCGAATTCCGGGACGCGAGCCGCAACCGCGACGGCCAGTGCGTCATCGCCATCTGGGATCGATAAGGACTGAACCATGTCTCTCAGCGAAGCGCAGCGCCGGGTGGATGCCTGGGTCTCCCAATTCGAGGAGGGTTATTTCCACCCGCTCACCAACATCGCGCGCCTCACCGAGGAGGTGGGCGAGCTGGCCCGCGAGATCAACCACCGCTACGGGCAGAAGACCAAGAAGGCCGAGGAGCCCGATGGTGACGTCGCCATGGAGATGGCGGACATCCTGTTCGTGGTGATCTGCATGGCGAATCGGGAGGGGATCGATCTGGAGGCGGCGTTCGACCGCATGATGGCCAAGGTCGAGCACCGCGACGACGCGCGATGGACCAAGAAGAAGTGATCGTCTACTCCCACTCCTTCGGCAGAGCTTCGATCTCGGCCAGCAGCGCGCGGTAGCTCTGGTAGCGATCCTCCGCCACCAGGCCGTCGGCCACGCCCGCCCTGACGCCGCACCCCGGCTCCGCGAGATGGCGGCAATCGCCATAGCGGCACTCGTCGGCCAGCGGACGCATCTCGGGAAAGCACTGCGCCAGATCGCGGGCACCGATCCCCCAAAGTCCCACCTCGCTGAACCCGGGCGTATCCATCAGGAAGCCGCCGCCGCTCAACGGGATCATCACTGCGGACACGGTGGTGTGCCGTCCCCGCCCGACGCGGGCGCTCACCTCCCGGGTCCGGAGCTTCAACCCGGGCTCGACCGCGTTCAGCAGGCTCGACTTCCCCGCCCCCGATGGCCCGGTCACCACCGAGATGCGGCCGGTGATGGCGTCGGCCAGCTCGGCGATGCCTTCCTGCGACTTGGCGCTGGTGCGGTACACCGGGTAGCCGGCCGCGCGCATGCGCTCGCCGAGGGGCGTCGCGGGGTCCAGATCGATCTTGTTGATCACCACCGCGGCGGGAAGGGAGTTGGCCTCCGCAAGCACGAGCAGGCGGTCGATGAGCTGGGGAATGGGATCGGGATTTCGCGCGGCGGTGACGACCATGACCCGGTCGACGTTGGCGGCCACGGCACGGCTGCCACGCCCTTCGGGCACCCGGCGCGCGAGCAGCGAGCGGCGCGGCTCGACGCCCGCCACGCCATAGAGCTCACCGCCGGGCTCGGGCTCGAGCCGAACCACGTCGCCCACCACGACCTTCGGATCGTACCGCTTGGTGCGGCCGCGGAGCACGGCCCGCACTTCGCCCGCGGCCGTGGCGACGCGGTACGCGCCGCCGTCCCGCTGCAGCACCGTCCCGACCAGCGCGGTCACCACTCGCCGGGTGCCTGGGCGATCGCCTCGTCGAGCGCGGCCTTCACATCGTAGAGGGACAGGGCGCCGATCCGCTCGCGGGCTTCCTCCGGCGTCCGGCCGCGCGCGAGGATTCCGCTCTCGACGTGCCCCACGGGCCGGTCACCCGCCGGCGACCACCGGACAAAGAGGAGCGATGCACCGTAGAGGCCGCGGGCATCGGGCTCCTCCTCGACGAACACCCCCACCGAGTACGGGTGGCCGTCGCTGCCGCCGAACGCGGCGGCG
>DASSUE010000452.1:0-3482 GCA_035707305.1 Gemmatimonadales bacterium | reverse complement strand
CGACGGGCGGGCCGGCGCGGCACTGTCCACCGCCGACACGCCCAATCCCCGGAGCGCCCGGTCCATGGCGGGCAGCGTCTTTTCCAGCGCACCGGTCTCGTCGGTGATCTTGAACTCGAGGAACGCGCTCCGCTGGACGATCTGCTTGGCGCGGGCCGGCTCGTCGATCCCGGGCAGCTCGACTACGATGCGGCCGTCGCCGAGCTGGATCAGCGGCTCGCTCACACCGAATTCATCGATCCGCTTGCGCAGCACCGTTTCGGCGAGCTTGAGGTCGCGCGCCGGATCGGACGACACCTGGCGCGACTGATCCAGCTCGAGGGCCAAATGCATCCCACCCTGAAGGTCGAGGCCGTACTTGATCGGCACCCGCTTTTCGGTGCGGTCCACCATGACGCCCTGTTCGTTCCGTACTCGCGTCGTCACGTTGCGCGGAATGAGGGAGAAGATCGAGCCTGCCACCAGCAGGCCGATGATGATCAAGCGGTTTCGCATCGAAGCAAGCATCGTCGGATCTGGCCGTTCACGCGTGGGCCACGCGGCTGAGGTCGGTCTGGCCGCCGGCGAGGATCGCCTCGGCCCGGGCGCGGTCGCGCCCCAACTGCTCCTGCAACTGTTCGACGCCGGCGAACCGCCGAACGTCGCGCAGCCGTTCCACCCATTCGAGCCGCACCCATTCGCCGTAGAGGGCGCCCTCGAAGCCGAATAGATGCGCCTCCAGCGCCCGGCTGCCTTCGCCGAAGGTAGGCCGGGGGCCCTGATTCATCATTCCGCCGGCCCGCCCGCCCCGCCATTCGACCCACACCGCGTACACGCCGTCGGGCGGCAGCAGTTTCTCGGCGGGAACGTCACCGAGATTGATGGTCGGGACGCCGAGCAGCCGACCGCGTCGCTCGCCCGCAATCACGCGCGCCGACAGGGTGTATGGCCGCCCCAGCAATCGGGCCGCAGTGCGGAGGTCACCGCCGGCGACCGCCCGACGAATGCGTCCGCTCGAGACGGGCTCGCCTTCGACGTCCGCCGCTGGCACGGCATCGACCGCGAACCCCAGCTCGGCGCCGAGCCGCCGCAATGTTTCGACGTCACCGCTTCGGTTCCGGCCGAAGCCGTGGTCGTACCCGAAGACCAGATCCTGCATCCCGCAGCAGGCCAGCAGCACGTCGTGGACGAACTCCTCGGGCGACAGCCGGGCCAGCGCGCGATCGAACCGCAGGAACAATGCGTAGTCGATCGGGGTCAGTGCCAGGATTTCCCGCCGCTCCGGTCCAGTGGTGAGCAGCAGCGGGGCCGCCTGCGGGTTGATCACGGCGAGCGGATGAGGCTCGAAGGTCACCAGCACGCTGGTCCGGCCGGCGGTGCGTGCGCGGCGTGCCACCTCCGCCAGCACCGCCTGGTGGCCGAGGTGCACACCGTCGAACGATCCAACGGTCACCACGGTGCCGTTCGATCCAATCGGCAGGGGCGCAGGCGCGCAGAAGAGGGGATGCTTCGTCACGCGGACTCCAGCACGACGATCGGCTTGAGCGAGTCCCCCGCCTCGACGGCGATGGCCACCACCGCGCGATCCACCATCAGTGCCACGTGCGGCCCGGCCGCCGATCCCGTCGGCCCGCGGGCGGGCAGCGCCCGCCCGTGCCGCACTCCGGCCGCCTCTTCGTCGGTCAGCACCAGCCGCGGGAGATGCTCGAGCACCTGCGCCAGCGGCAGGATCGCCGTGTCCGCGCTGACGTCCGCCAGCGGTACTGCCTGCTCGACCGTGAGGCAGCCGATGGCTTCGCGCCGCAGCTCGACCAGGTGGGCGCCGACCCCCAGCCGTTCACCGAGGTCGCGGGCCAGCGCGCGGACATACGTGCCCGAGCTCACGGTGACGCGGAACGCGACGATGTCCGTCTCGTGGGCAATGAGCTCGGCTCGGTACACCCTGATCGCCACCTCGGGCAGCTCGACGGCCTCCCCGCGACGCGCACGCCGATAGCTCCGGACTCCGCCGACCAGCTTGGCCGAATAGGCGGGCGGGCGTTGCTGCTGCGAGCCGACTCCCGCCGCCAGTGCCGCGCGGACTGCGTTCGGGTCAAGGTCCGCCGTATCCACCGCCTCGCCCACCACCGCGCCGGTGCGGTCGTCAGTGTCGGTACGGATCCCGAGGCGCGCGACCGCCCGGTAGGTCTTGGGCAACCCCTCGAGAAATCGCGCGACCCGCGTGGCCCGCCCGACGAGCAGCACCAGCAGGCCGCTCGCGAACGGGTCCAGGGTACCGGTGTGGCCCACCGCGCGGATACCCAGGGCGCGCCGCACCCGGTGCACCACATCGTGCGACGTCGGCCCCGGAGGCTTGTCGACCAAGAGCGCGCCGATCAGCCGCCCCCCTCGCGCCGGATCTCGCCGAGCAACCCCTCGATCCGCTGGGCGTGCTCCTGACCGCGGTCGAGCTCGAAGTGAAGCTCCGGCACCGTTCGGGTCGTCAGCGCCCGAGCCACCCGGCCGCGGAGGAATCGCGCCGCACTCCCCAGGCCCTCGAGGGCGCGCGCGCGCGCCGACTCGTCACCAGAGACGATCACCAGGATCTGCGCGTGCGAAAGGTCATTGGTGACCCGCACCCCGGTGATCGTCACCGGACCCACTCGGGGATCGCGCACCTCGTCCCGGGCGAACGCTTCGCTCAACACCTGGCGGACGGTCTCGGCGACCTGTTCCGGACGGCGGGACGACGACCTCACCGCCACTCCTCCAGCGTGTCCACGATCCGCACGCCGTCGGCCTCTTCGACCACGCGGTCGGCGGAACGGAGTGTGTCCTCCACGACCTGACGGGCGGATCCGACCGCCACGCACGCGATCTCGGCCCGCTGCCACGCATCCTGATGTCCCGTCTCCGCCACCGAGACATTGAACTGGCGGCGAAGCGCCGCCGTCAGCGGTCGAATGCGGCTGCGTTTGTCCTTGAGCGACCCGCAGCCTTCCAGGTGCAGCTCCCAGGCCCGAATGCCGAGCACCACGCTGTGGCTACCTGCGGTGCGTCGCGGGTTAACGATTCTCGGCCGCGCCGGCGGCCGCGGTCGACGCCAGGGTCCGCTTCACCTCTTCCATGCGGAACGCCTCAATGCGATCGCCGACCTTGAGATCGTTGTAGTTCTCGATCCCGATGCCGCACTCCAGGCCTTCACGCACTTCGCGCACGTCGTCCTTGAAGCGCTTGAGGCTCGAGATGTTTCCCGTGTACACCGGCGAGCCGTCCCGGATGATCCGCACCTTGGCGGTGCGCTGGATGATGCCGCTGCGGACAGCGCACCCGGCGATCGTGCCCACCTTGCTCACCTTGAACAGCTGCAGCACCTCCGCCTCGCCCAGAACGACTTCCTTCTCTTCCGGCTTGAGAAGGCCTTCGAGCGCATTGCGAACGTCGTCAACCGCTTCGTAGATGATGCGGTAGGTCCGAATGTCGACTTGCTCGCGCTCGGCCGCCGCCCGCGCGTTGGTGTCCGG
>DASSUE010000451.1:0-5807 GCA_035707305.1 Gemmatimonadales bacterium | reverse complement strand
TTACCCGCGTCGGAGCAGGTCACGCGGCGGCGGATCCTGGTGCGCACCGGACTCGCGAACATCCTGCAGCGCGCCGGTCGCGGGGCCGAGGCCGTGCCGATGCGGGAAGCGATTCTGGCGGAGCATCGCGAGCTGCTGGGCGACGCCGAGCATCCCGACCTTGCCGCCGACTGGTACAACCTGGCGATAGACTACATCAGCGTGGAGCGGCTTGCCGAAGCCGAACAGCCGCTCCGCGAGGCCGAGCGGTTGCTCGTCAAAGCCTATGGCGAGTCGGATCCGCGAGTGATCCCCGTTTGGTTGCAGCTGGGCGGCTACCTGATCCGCCGGGGCAAGCTCGACGAGTCCGCGGAGTATGCCCGGAAGGCCGAAGGCCTGCTGGCGGGAGACCGCTATGCCGAAACTCACCCGCTACGAGGTGCTCTCTATCAGCTTCGGGCGCGTCGCCTCCTGTTCCTGGGTGACACCGGCGCCATTGCCTTCGCCCGCAACGCCGTCGACATCTACCGCCGCGGGAAGCATTTCGCCCTGGGCGGCGCGCTGTACGGGCTGGGGAGAACGCTGCTTGCGTACGGACGCGACCGGGAGGCGGCGGCCACCTTTGCCGAGGCCGAACCCGTCTTGACGAAGCTGCACGGCGCCGACGCGGGCGAGACTCGCTTTGCTCACGTCGGTCAGGCCATCGCCCGCTGGCGGCTTTCGGGCGATCCGGAGCGGCTCAAGGACGCGGTTGAGACCGCTTCGGCGATGCTGGGCGGGAGTCCGGACGACGCGAGCCTGCTGGCCGAGGCCGCGGCTTGGATCGCCGCCGACCTGGAGGCACGTGATGCCACGGCCGCGGTGGAGTGGCGTGCGCATGCCGAACGCGCACTCGCGGCGGTGTACCCAGCCGAGCATCCCTGGCGCACGTCGCTCGCCGGAACGCGTCGTTACAGGAGCTCCGTACCTTAGGTCTCATCCTAAGCAGGCCGTCACCGAACTCGCTCGGGGAGTCCACGTGGGTCGTTCCATTCCGGTACTCGCGCTCGCCCTGTTGCTCGCATCGGGCTGTGGCGACGGCGGCACAGGTCCGGATCCCGGTCGCGATGGAGCCCGTCTCGCGGCCCAGTTCGAGCGGCTGGCCGACTCCGTGTCCGACGCCGGCTACTCGCCGACGGCGGAGGCGCTCCGGCACGCCGCGGAGGTCGTGCGACTGGCGGGCGGCGCCACGCCGGTCACGCTCACCATCGACGGCACCGCCCGTTCCTTCCTCGCGGTGGCCGAACAGATCGACTACCCCAACCTCGTGTGCAGCTGGCCGGCCGACACCGGGACCGTCGTTCCGGGCGACAGCGGCGTGCCGGTCCCGGGTCCCGCGCCCTCGGTGGAGCCGTACGCGGGCGACTGCACCGTGGCCGATACCACCTCCATGCGCACGCTCATCGCGTGGGAGCCCGAGCGCATGGCCGAGGTGGTCCGCATCGTCGCGGACGTTGGTGCCGGGAAGGTGCAGCCGACGGTGCCCGACGTGATGGTGGACCTCCCGGCCACGTCGGTCGGGACCGGCACGTCCGCACCGAGCGAGCCGCCCGACTCGGCGGTGAGCGGCGGCGGAGGCGGCTATCCGGGATTCATGGGCGAATACCTGGTGCGGGACGTGGGCAGCTGGTATGCGGTTGAAGGCGACCAGAGGAACGATCTTGCGGAGCTCAGCGGTGCCTGCACCGCCGACCGGACCACCTTCGACTGGGCGGAGTTCACCTGCAGTGCCGCCCGTTTCCGGTTCGACTTCAGCATGCGGGTCGAAGCGCTGCGGTACGAGCCGCTGGTGCAGTGGGCTCCGGACGGCGAGCCGGCCTGGGACGGTGCCGAGGGGAGCCATCGCATACGGCTGGAGCCGACCACGTTGGACGGCGTGCGGCTCACGGTGGTCGCCTGGCTGCCGCCGCCGGTCCCGCCGGACCCTCCGCCGATGCCCCCTCAGCCGCCGGTGGACTCGAGCACGGGGTCATCTCCCTAAGCTTGCCGACGTCCGTTCCGAACCGTAACCTATCCACACGGGCTCATATCGACCGAAGGATCCCGCGCTTGAAGCCCGCCGTTCCGGCGTGAGAGGGCCAATACCCGCATGTCCAAGCCGACTCGCGTCCCCCTCGCCCGGAGCACTCCGTCTCACCCTCCCGGGGCGGTGCCGGCTGGCAAGCCGTCTCACGACCATCGCCACACCGTAACGCTGGTGCTCAAAGCCGCCGCCCCTGAGGAGGGCGACACCGGTCTTGGTGCACGCATCCACGACCTCGAGAACCAGATGCCGCGCGACCGGCCGCCGCACCTAACACCAGGAGAGCTGGCCGCGGCCTACGGCGTTCCCGACGCACGGTTCGAGGCAGTAGAGCGATTCGCCCGGAGCAAGGGTCTCGAGGTGGTGCGGAGGTCGGCGGCGCAGCAGCACGTGGAGGTCAGTGGGACCGTCGCACAGCTCGAGGAGGCATTCGGGGTCGAGCTCGAGCACTTCCAGCAAGGCGGACGAACCTACCAGGCCCATCGCGGCCCGGTCCACCTGCCTCCGGGGCTCGAGGGAACCGTCGAGGCCGTGATCGGCCTGGACACCGTGCCGCATGGTAAACCGCTCCTCGCCAGTGTCGCGGCCGAGCCGGCGGCCCGGCAGTACACGCCGGTCGAGCTCGCCCGGCGGTACGACTTCCCGGCCGGCCTCACTGGCGCCGGGCAGCGAATCGCGATCATCTCGTTCGGCGGCGGGTTCCACCAGGCGGACCTCGACGCGTGGTTCGCGCACCTCAAGCTCCCGGCCCCGAAGGTGTCGGTGATCTCGGTGACCGATCAGCACGCGGCAGGCCCCGGCAACAATCCGCTCCCGCTCAGACGACTGGGCGCGTTCATCGCCGACATGAGTGATCCCGCGATGAGCATGGCCCAGGTGACGAAGGAGATGGGCTGCGACATCTGCCTGCGTCGAGCGCTGGCGACGTTCGAGGTCACGATGGACATCGAGATCGCCGGCGCGATCGCTCCGGGCGCCGCGATCGATGTGTACTTCGCGAATCCGGGGCTGGCGGGCTGGCGTGCGGCCATCCACGCGGCAGCCGGCATCCGGGATCGCGCCGATCCGCCCGTCACTCGCGAGGACGGCAGCCCGGCGGTTCCAGCCACGGTGATCTCGCTGAGCTGGGGCGACGCGGAAGTGCAGTACACCACCCCGTACAAGCAGCAGATCGACCTGGCGCTCCGTAAAGCGGGGCTGCTCGGGATCACCACCTGCTGCGCGACCGGCGATCTCGGCTCGCTCGCAGTGGAGGCGGGCACCGGTTACGAGAAGGTCGCCAACGTCATCTTCCCGTCCTCGTCTCCCTACGCGCTGGCGTGCGGCGGCACGGCGATCACGCCGGATGGCGACGAGGTGGCCTGGAACAACCCGACCTGGAAATCGAGCCCGATGGCGACCGGCGGCGGGGTCAGCGGATTCTTCGCCCGCCCGCGCTGGCAGGCGGGGGTCAACGTGCCGATGCATCGCACGCTCGAGTCATCCTGGCTCGAAGAAGATCGTAACCCGAAGACCTGGCACGGCCGCGGAGTGCCTGACGTTGCTGCGAACGCCGATGCGGACTCCGGGTACGAGTTGTTCGTCGGTGGCCGTACCGCGCTCGGAGGAGGAACCAGCGCCGCAGCCCCGCTCTGGGCGGGCCTCATCGCGCTGCTCAACGAGGGCCTCTCCAAGGAGCTGGGCCGTCCGACGACGCTGGGCCTGATGAACTCGCTCCTCGACCGTCCGGCGGTGGCGGCGGGGCTCAAGGACATCGTGCAGGGCGACAACCGGCTTCCGGGCAGCGGACCCGGAGTCGCCTGGTTCCAGGCGGGTCCCAAGTGGAACGCCTGTGCCGGACTCGGGATTCCCCACGGCACAGAGCTGCTCCAGCAGCTGAGCAAGTAGTCCTATTCACGGGAGGAGGCGTCGATGAGCAAGCCAAGCGAACAGCGGAGCCGTGTCGAATGGCTGGAAGAGGAGGGGGTGCTGGATCCGGCAACCCTCACCAAGGAGGAAAGAACCAAAATCGAGGGCTTGGACGACACGCATATCGAGCACCTCGTCAGGACTCGAAAGAAAGTGGGGGACATGACCAAGCGTCCCGGCGGTAGCCCGTGGATTCTGTAGCATCGGCGGATCACAGCGGCCGGTTGCGATTGACGATCCGCCTCGCGTCGGCTCGCGTCCAAGATCTGAGCTGGTCGTTCTGGAACCACCCTCGCCTGAGCGAGATCTTTCCCGACTATCTGCACACGCTCTACCCGTCCATGCGGGCTACCGTTCCCCTGCTCGAGCTGGCGGCGGAACGGGCTCGGGCACTGGAGGAGACCGACCCGGTGGCGGCGGCGCTCGTCCCCTACTTCATCCAGCACGCCCGCGAGGAACTGCACCACGATGACTGGCTGCTGGAGGACATGGAGCTGCTTGGACTCGACTCGGGGGCCGCCAAGAGCGCGCCGGGGCCGCCGGACATCGCCGCGATGATCGGCTCCCAGTACTACTGGCTGCACTACGCGCATCCGGTCGCGCTGCTGGGGTGCTTCGCGGTGCTGGAGGGGAGTCCGCCGGAGGTCGAGATGCTCGACCGCGTAGCCGAGCGGACCGGCCTTCCCCCCGCCGCGCTCCGCACCCTTTACAAGCACGCCCAGCTCGATCCCCATCACCGCGATGACCTGGACGAGTTGCTCGACTCGCTGCCGCTCACACCGGAGCACTCCGCGCTTCTCGGAATCAGCGCCCTCACGACCGTCGACCAGCTCGGCGGGATCCTCGAAAGGCTGGTAGGCGCCGCGGTCCCGGCGGAGGTGTAAGTGCCGGATACGCCGACCGGCGCGATTCTCAAGACGGTCCTCCTCTGCGATCTGGTGGACAGCACCAGCCTGCTCGAGCGCCTGGGCGACGCGCCCGCGGAGCGCGTCTTCGCCCGGCACGACGACCTGGTGCGCTCGCTCTTGGACCAGCACCACGGTCGCGAAGTCGACAAGTCCGACGGATTCCTGGCGCTGTTCGACCGGCCGGTGAGCGCGGTGCGGTTCGCGCTGGCCTACCACGAGGCGCTGGTGCACCTCTCGACCGAGCTCGCGCTTTCGCTCTCGGCGCGAGTCGGAATCCATCTGGGCGAGGTGGTGGTCCGGGAAAATTCGCCCGAGAAGGTGGCCCGCGGCGCGAAGCCGCTGGAGGTGGAAGGGCTGGCGAAAGCGGTGGCGGCCCGGCTGGTATCGCTCGCGCAACCGCGGCAGACGCTCCTCACCCAGGGGGTGCACGACCTGGGACGGCGGGCCAACGTGGGTGCCGGCTCCGCCGAGCAGGTGCGATGGGCGGCGCACGGGATGTACCGCCTCAAGGGCGTGGCGGAACCAGTCGACCTGTTCGAGGTCGGCGTCGCCGGCCAGGCCCCGTTCTCCCCGCCGCCCGGGGTCGAGAAGGCCGAGCCTGCCACACCCACTGCGGCCCGAGTCGGCGCGGGACGGGCTACGATCGTGGTGCTGCCCTTCGCGAACCTCTCCCCCGATCAGGACATCGAGTATCTCAGCGACGGGCTCGCCGACGAGATCCTGACCGATCTGTCACGCATCAAGTCGCTCGGCGTCATCTCCCGCACCTCGGCGATGCAGTTCAAGAACACCACCAAGGACCTGCGCACGGTGGGCCGCGAGCTGAACGTGAAGTACGCGCTCGAGGGCGGGGTGTGGAAGGTGGGACGACGGCTTCGAATCACGACCAAGCTGGTCGACACGGCCATCGACGAGCTGATCTGGGCCGAGAAGTTCGACGGAGCGGTCGA
>DASSUE010000450.1:0-9884 GCA_035707305.1 Gemmatimonadales bacterium | reverse complement strand
TCGCCCCGCACATGGCCGAGCTCGAACTGCTCGAGCCCGAGCACGTCGGTCCCGGCGCGCCGGGCCAGCCAATACGCGGCCCCGCTCCCGAGCCCTCCCAACCCCAGGACGATGTACTCGAAGTCGCGCCTCACGGCGCGTCGGGTCCGAGCCGCTCCCGGATGTAGCGCCGGATGTCCAGGCTCCAACTCTCCATGGGAGCATAGAAGCCCTGCTCGAACACCCGTGACCGCATGCCGCGCTGCACCCCTTCGCAGATGGTCCAATCCTGACGGTTCACCAGGTCCCAGAACTCCACCGCGTCCGATGGATCGAACCCCGCCTGAGCGATCTCATCAGGATGAAACAGGAAATCGCACACGATAGTGGTCCGCTCCGGGCCGTGCGGCCACAGCGTGAAGGCCGCGACGTGGTCGGCGGAGAGCGACACCAACAAGTTGGGGTAGATCAGCTCGCCTTTGTGCCGGGTCTGCTCCTCGGGGCTCAGCCCGGGAAACGGGGCCCGATCGGTCGTGCCGGAATGGGTGAAGGTCCAGGCGCCGTCCCGATGTGGGATCCCGCGATCCCAATCCAGCGCGGCGCCGCCCTTCTCGCGGAATGCCGGCACGACCTTACATAGCTCAGGGTGCACGCCAGCGCAGTGATAGCACTCGTTGTAGTTCTCGAGCATCACCTTCCAGTTCGCATGCACGTCGTACACCAGCCGTCGGGCCGTGCGGAGATCGGCTAGGGGATAGCGGCCGAGACGCTCGGGCACGCCGCCGAGCTGGCGGTGAAGCGTCAGACCGTCGGCCGATGCCACCCGCGGCTGCAGGTGAACGAACACGAATCCTCCCCAGGTGTCCACACCGACCGGATGGAGGGGAAAGTCGGCGCGGCTGAATCCGGCGTCTTCCTCGAGGAACGGCGCCGTACGGAGATCACCGTCGAGGGTGTAGGTCCAGGCGTGGTAGGGGCAGCGGATCGCGCCGGCGAAATGCCCGGACGGCTCAGCGCGCGCCGGCGCCGCAGGGCGAGTCGGGCCGTCCAGGACGAGGCGGCAGCCGCGGTGGCGACAGACGTTGTAGAACCCCCGCAACTCGCCGTCCCTGGTCCGAACCAGCAGCAGGCTTTCACCGACCACGTCCAGCAGGAGGTAATCGCCAGGCGCGGACACGTCCTCCGCCCGGCCGACGCAGACCCACTGGGCCGCGAAGATGCGCTCGCGCTCCCGGCGCCAGATGTCGTCGGAGAAGTAGGCGTCGCGGTGGAGGGTACGCTCGAGTGTCACGCGGCTTTGCCGCTGCGGAACCGCTTCCGCGCGTCGCGAAGGATCTCGCGGGCCGCGTTGTACCCACACGCGCCCATCACGCCGCCGCCGGGATGGGTGGCGGCACCGCAGAGGTAGAGACCGCGCAACGGCGTGCGGTAGTCGGCATATCCCGGCACCGGCCGCATGAACAGCAGGCTGTTCAGGCCCATCGTTCCCTGCATGATGTTCCCGCCGGTGAGCCCGAAGCGGGCCTCGAGGTCCCGTGGCGCGAGCACCTCGCGGTGCACCACCGACTGCTTGAAGCCCGGCGCGTACTGGTCCATGAGCTCGATGCAGCGGTCGGCGTAGCGCTCCTTCCAGTACTCGTGATCCCCCTGCTTCACGTGGTAGGGGAAGTACTGGGTGAACATCGACATGACGTGCATGCCGCCAGGTGCGACGGTGTCATCCAGCACCGACGGGATGGTGGCCTCGACAATGGGCGACGATGCCGGGCGGCCCCGCCGCGCTTCGTCGAATGCCGCCTCGATCGTCTCCATCGTGGGACAGATGTGAATTGTACCGCGGTGCTGCGGTCCGGCCGCAGCTCCAGGGAGCGCTGTGAAATTGGGCAGCGCGCTGAGCGCCAGGTTGATCTTGCAACTTCCGCTGGTGTAATCGATGGTGCGCACCTGGTCCACGAACTCCGTCGGAAGCTCCGCCGGATCGAGCAACCCGAGGAACGTGGTGCGTGCATCCACACCGGACGCCACCCGCGCGGCGCGAAGCTCGGTGCCGTCGGCGAGGATCACCCCTTCCGCCTGACCGGCACGTGAGACGATGCGGCTCACCGCGGCGTTGGTTCGGATCTCCGCTCCCGCCTCCCGCGCCGCGGAGGCGATCGCGTTGGAGATGCCGCCCATCCCGCCACGAACGTAACCCCAGACCCCGCGAGCGCCGTCGCACTCCCCCATCACATGATGGAACAGGACGTACGCAGTGCCCGGCATCGAGGGCGTCGCCCAGGCACCGATCACCGCGTCGGTGGCCAGCGTGACCTTGAGCTCCTCGGACTCGAACCAGCGGTCGAGAATCGGTCGCGCGGGGCCCGTGAGGATCTCCAGCGCGTTGGCGGCGTCCTTGCCGAGCTTGAGGAAACCGAGGCCGAGGCGGCCGAGCTGCACGAGGTCGGCCGGCTTGAGCGACCATGGCGTCGGCGGTGTGGCCACCAGCGTCGGCTCGATGAAGGCCGCGACCCGCTCCAGCATTCCCTCGTATTTCGGCAACGCATCGGCATCGCGCGGGGAGAACTTCGACACCTCCCGGTGGGTGAGTGCCTTGTCCGGCCCCAGCATCAGCGAGCGGCCATCGGGAAACGGCGTGAACGACGACGGGCTGCGGGGAAGCATCTGGAATCCGTGACGCTTGAGCTCGAGGTCCCGGATGATCTCCGGCCGAAGCAGGCTGTTCACGTAGGCCGCAGTCGACACCTTGAAGCCGGGCCAGAGCTCCTCGGTGACGCATGCTCCGCCCAGCACGTGCCGCCGCTCGAGCACCAGCGTCTTGAGACCGGCGCGCGCGGCGTAGGCTGCGGTAACCAGCCCGTTGTGACCGCCGCCGATCACGATCAGATCATAGGTGCCCGCCATGCGGAATCCCTCAAGGGTGTGTGACTGGTCCGGCGCCTACAGCGACGCTCCGTTGCCGCGGTGTCCGAGCACCTGGCTCGCCGTGGCCGCCGCTTCGCGCACGAACTGGCCGTACTCGCGGACCCGGATGGCCGGGAACCGGAACAGCGGCCCGGACACCGACACCGCGGCGGCCACGTGGCCGTCGGCCCGATAGATCGGAGCGGCCACGGAGACCAGCCCCGGCTCGAGCTCCTCCGCGTTGACCGCATATCCCTGGCGGCGGACGCCCGCCAGCTCGGCCTCGAGCCGTTCCCACTCGGTGATGGACCGAGGCGTGCACCGCTGGAGCCGGCTGCCGAGGACGCGCCGGCATTCCGCGAGAGGGAGATCGGCGAGGATGGCTTTGCCCAGGGCGGTACAGTGGGCGTAGTAGCTCCGGCCCAGGAGGCCACGGTGGCTGATGGCCTGGGGACTCAGGATGACGTCGATCTCGACCAGCCGGCCGTTCTCCAGCACCCCTAGCTCGACAGTTTCGCGGGTGCGCTGGGCCAGCCGCTGGAGCGCCGGCCGCGCGACCGCGCGGATGTCGAACTGACGGAGGGCGGTGCTGCCCAGGGCGATAAGCGCGCTGCCGAGGCGGAACGCGCCGTTGCCCTCGTCGCGCGCGACCAGGTCATGGCGGGCCATCGTGGCGAGCAGACGGGAGACGGTGCTCTTGTGAAGCCGAAGCCTGCGCCCGATCTCGACCACGCCCAGGCTTCCCGGATAGCGCTCGAGGAGCTCCAGGATCTGGATAGCCTTGATGACCGAGTGGACCGGACGGGCGCTACTCGGCATCGGGGAAAAAATGTGGGCCCATAGCAATGGTCGGGGGCGGTGACGTCACCCCGAGGATAGCCGTCGTCACGAGGCGCCGCTAGCAGGCTGTTGCGCGTAAGGCAACCCGGTTGCCGAACTCGTTGACGACGCGCTGCTCGGAACCCACATTGGGCCGCTACCCTGTCATCGGCATGTTGCCCGGCGCAACACTGCCGCGGCATTGCTTGACGGTCCGTGGAGCGCGCCGTATGCTGAGCCGTCCACCGTTGTCGTCCCCGAACAAGTCATCGCTTCCCCCGGCCGCAGGGCCGCGCGGCCGTCGTTTTCCGCCTGACCAGCCACTCCCCAACGGCAAGGAGGTCGCATGAGGCTTTCTCTTGGTCGGATCCTGGCGCTCGCGGCGCTGGCGTTGACGCCGTCGACCGCCGTCGCACAGCAACCGGCCGCCATCACGGGGCAGGTGACCCGGGAGGACGGCGAGCCGCTCCCAGGTGCGACGGTGGCGATTCCCACCATTGGGTTCGGCACTACCACCCGCGCCGACGGGCGGTACGTCCTCACCGTCCCGGGCAACCGGGTGCAGGGACAGCAGGTGACCCTCTCGGTGCGCGCGATCGGTTACAAGCCCGACACACGTGAGATCACGCTGACGGAGGGTGAGTCAGCCCAGAACTTCTCGCTCAGCCCGAACCCGCTCCAGCTCGGCGAGGTGGTGGTCACGGGTGCGGGGACCAGCCTCGAGGTGGAGAAGCTGGGCAGTGTGCGGAACAACGTGGATTCGGCGCTCATTCGGCGGAGCAACGAGCCGAACATCGTCAGCGCGCTCGCGGCCAAGGCGCCCAACGTCGAGATCATCTCGACGGCGGGTGATCCCGGTGCCAATACCGCGATCCGCATTCGCGGCGCCAACACGCTGGGCAGCACCGGCGACCCGCTTTTCGTAGTGGATGGAATTCCGATCGACAACTCGACGATCACGACTACCACGTTCGACGGCACCGGGTTCGGCAACCAGCAGGGGACGACGTCGCCGAATCGGGCCTCGGACATCAACCCGGCAGACATCGAGTCGGTCGAGATCCTGAAGGGCGCCGCGGCAGGCTCGATCTACGGCGCTCGCGCCGGCCAGGGTGTCGTGCTCATCACCACCAAGAAGGGCCGGCCCGGGACGACGTCCTACTCGCTCCGCTCGACCCTCGCTCTCGACGACGTCCGGCGCGCCCCCGACCTCCAGCGGCGGTTCGGCCACGGGAACGGAGGGGTCGCCGATCCGTGTGTACCGAGCACGGATCCATTGCTGATCGACTGCGAGGCGGGGTCGGACAGCTGGGGGCCTGAACTCGGGCCTGACGTGGCGACGTTCGATCACGCGGAAGAAATGTTCGACACCGGCATCACCACCGACAACACGCTGACCATCTCCGGTGGAACCGACCGGACGCTCTTCTTCCTGTCGGGCAGCTACCTCCACCAGAACGGTTCGATCATCGGCCCGCAGAACAAGTACGAGCGGATCTCGGTACGGCTGAACGGGTCGCATCGGGTGCGCGACAACCTGAACATCGGCGCCAATGTCGCCTACTCGAACGCCGACGGCGCCTTCCTCCAGAAGGGGTCCAACTTCAGCGGCGTCTTCCTCGGTGCCTGGCGTACCCCGCCCGACTTCGACAACCGCCAGTACCTGAGCGATGACGGCCTCCACCGCTCGTACCGCTTCCCAAACCCCTCGGCAAGCTCGTTCGGGTCGAGCCGCGGGTACGACAATCCGTTCTTTACCGCGAACGTCCCTGTCAGCAACGCGATCGCCGATCGGGTCATCGGCAACATCAACGCCGACTGGACTCCGCTCTCCTGGCTCAGGTTCAACTACACGCTGGGGGTGGACTATGCCGGGGACGACCGGCTTCAGGGACAGCCCCAGACCTCGTCGAACCTCCCGAATCCGCTCGGCCAGGTGGTCAAGCTGGACATCGTGACCCAGCAGCTGGACCACAACCTCACGGGGACCGCCAGCTACAGACTGAGCGACAAGCTGGGCGGGACGATCACACTGGGGCAGAACCTCAACACGCGTAGCCAGCGCATCCTCGGGGGCGTGGGCAACGTTCTGCTCTCGGCCGAGCCGTTTACGCTGACCAACACGGCGAGCCAGCTCCCGCCGATCGACCAGGAGACGAAGGTTCGGATCGAGGGGTACTTCGGGCAGGCCACCTTCGACGTGGCCGAACAGCTCTTCCTGAAGGCGGGGCTTCGGTACGATGGGGCCTCGACGTTCTCACGGAGTGACCTCAGGGCCTGGTATCCGAGTGCAAGCGCAGCCTGGCAGTTCACCAAGGCGTCCGACTTCGGGGGCGTGCTGAGCTACGGCAAGCTCCGCGCGGCCTATGGCGAGGTAGGCACGCAGCCGCAACCCTACCTCACCGCGTTCACGTTCCTGAGTGGCGGAACCTACCTGGATGGGTGGGGCGTGAACCTCACGGCATCGCAGGGGGGATTCGGGGGCCTGTTCAGCGACACTACCGCGGCCGGCGACCTCAAGCCGGAACGGACCAAGGAGTTCGAGGCTGGATTCGACCTTGGCCTCTTCAATGACGTCGCGGACCTGAGTTTTACCTGGTATCGCCGGAAGTCGAGCGACGTGATCCTGACGCTGCCGGTCGCGATCAGCACGGGATTCCTAAACGTCGCGCGGAACGCGGGCGAGATCACCAACAAGGGCGTCGAGATCGCCCTCAACGTCCGCCCGATTACACGGCGCGATTTCGCCTGGGATGTCGGCCTGCAGTTCAGCACCAACCGAAACCGGGTGGATGACCTCTCCGGTCCCGACTTCGTGAGTTATGGCGGGGCCGGCGGGTTCGCGATCACCGTGGCGGAGGTGGGCGAGGTGATCGGAGCGTTCCGTGACTGGGACTACATCCGGTGCGGGCGCGGGCTCTCCCTGATCGATGGCGGTGGCAACGAGGTTGCCGTTGACGACCTCTGCACCGCCGACCAGAACGCGCAGGAAGCGCTCTTCATCAACGACGGCAGCTACTCGAACACGGGTCTCGATGCCGGAAATGGCGCGGGCTATCCGCTGCTCGACCCGGACAGCCGGATCATCGGAGACCCGCAGGCGGACTGGTCCGGATCGCTGCGGACCGGCTTGCGCTGGAAGAACTGGAGCGTCTCTGGTCTCCTCGACATTCGGAAGGGGGGGTTGATCTATAACGGCACCCGTGGCGCGCTGAATGCGCTCGGCACCTCGAAGGAGTCCGGCGACCTCCGGAATACCACTGTGGTATTCGGCCAGGACTTCTTCCAGAACACGCCGGTCGCGGGACCGGGGGTGGGTACGCCCGCGGTGCTCGACGAGAGCTGGTTCCAGAACTACTACAGCACGTTCACGTTCCTCGGGCAGCCGTTCTACGAGGACGCCGGGTTCGTGAAGCTCCGGGAGATTTCGCTCGGCTACAGCGCCACCGGCGGGCTCGCTCGGCGACTCGGGCTGAGCAGCATCGATCTTCGGGTGGCCGGTCGGAACCTTGCGGTCTGGACCGACTACACCGGCGTGGATCCGGAGACGAGCCTCGGGGGCGCCGAATCAGGCTCCCGCGGGATCGACTGGTTCAACAACCCGCAGACCCGTTCGTTCGTCTTCTCCGTCACCCTGAACCGCTAGCCCACCCCGGCTCGAGGAGCACGCTATGCTGAAGCGCATGATGACGGTCGCGCTCGGGCTCGCCCTGAGTCTGGGGAGCGGTGCCTGCAGCGACTTTCTGACCGGCCCGAAGCTGGCCGACAACCCGAATCGCCCCACGACCGCGAGCAACGCGAACCTGCTGGTCTCGGCGATGACGAACCTGAGCACCCAGCAGGAGAGCCACCTGGTCCGCACCGTCTGCATCTGGATGCAGCACTGCGGCGGCACCCAGCTGCAGTACAACAACCTCAGTCTCTACATCGTCGGCGATGACGAGTTCTACTACGAGTGGGCCGGCACCTACACCCGGGGCGGTTTGCTCGATCTCCGCCGCATTCAGGAGACGGCGCTCACAAGCGCCGACTCGGGGTACGCCGGCGTGGCCGCGGTGATCGAGGCCTGGATCATCGGGATGGCAGCCGACGCGTGGGGCGACGTCCCCTACGCCCAGGCGGTGGACAGCACAGTACCGGAGCCGGCGCCGGACCCGCAGCAAGATGTCTACGCCGCGGTCCAGGCCAAGCTGGATGAGGCCATCGCGCGCATGGCGGCCACCAACGCCGCCCTGACCGCACCCGGCGACGAGGACCTGGTGTACGGCGGCGACCTGCTGAAATGGACCGAGCTCGCTTACACGCTAAAGGCGCGGTTCCACCTCCACACCGCCGAGCAGCTCGGCCTGCCGGCGTATCAGGCGGCGTTCGATGCGGCATCGCTCGGGATCAGTACCCCAGACAATGACTACATCCCGTACCACAGCACGGGTTCGACCGAGACGAATGCGTGGCACCAGTTCACCAACCAGTGGATTGACTATCTGAGCGCGGGCAAGTTCCTGGTGGACCTGCTGGTAAGCACGGGAGACCCTCGGCTGAGCAACTATTTCGATGAGAATAGCGACGGCGACTTCGTGGGTGCCGCGCCCGGCGAGGACGTCGCGGTAAACCCCTCCACGCTCAGCTCGACCCGGCTGGCGGGAGACTTCAGCCCCCCGTATGTGACCTTCGCCGAGAATCAGCTCATCCTGGCGGAAGCGGCATGGCAGTTGGGCGGCGGGAGCAACGCGGCTGCCCAACCGTTCGTCAACGCCGAACGGGCCGCGCTGGGGCTGGGTCCGCTCGTGGTCACGGGCCTGGAAACGATCATGACCGAGAAGTACATCCTGCTGTTCCAGAACTTCGAGGTCTGGAACGATTACAAGCGGACCTGCCTGCCCGCGCTCACGCCGGCGGCGGGATCGCCCGCCATTCCGGCGAGGACCACGTATCCGCTCAGCGAGCGCAACGCGAACAGCAGCATCCCTGAAGCGGAGCCGCTGCAGAATTGGAACGATCCGAACGGGTGCCCCTAGGTGGGACGGGGGTAAGGAAGCAGAGTGGCGGTAAGGGCGGCATGGGGCACTCGGCCTCTTGCCGCCCTTTCGTTTGGGGCTTCGCCTACCACACGCCCCAGCTGGTGAGGCCCAGGTTATTGTCGAGCGTAATCTCGACCAGACTTCCGGGACGGAGGAGCAGCGTCTCCGTGGCGTCCGCCTGATTCGAGCCGATCGGAGCCGAGACCAGGCGTATGTCACCCGATTGGCCGAGCAGTCGCTCGGGGACCCAGAGCGTCGTCGTTCCCACGGCGGTCGCGATGCCGATGCGTTGTATCAGTCCGTTCGAGATCAGGTAAATGGCGGCGTCGGACCAGCTCCGGTTCAGCACCCGCACCTCGACCGGGCCGGAATCCGGTGCCGCGGTCAGAGCGCCTCTGCTCCCGAAGGCGCAACCCGCGCCGGCGGCCGCGAATGTGGCGAGCCGTACCAAGAGGGTGAACTGTGACATCGCTCGGCATTCCTTCCTTCAATGAGCGACTGAGAAAAGATGTGGGGTGAGACCGGCGTCGCGCCGTGAGGTGGCGCACCTAGGGCAACACCGGTTGACAAGTTCCGTAAGCCGCTCACAGCCTTGACGTGTACGACGCCCAGCGACTGCGCCGTCTCCCCATTACGAGCACCCGCGTCGGCAGCACTTCCCATCAACCGCGGGGCACCTCCAAACCTCCCTCGACGGAGGATCGCATGACCTTTTTTCGTTCGATCGGGTTCGGTCTGGTCATGGCCGCCGCGATCTCGGCGCCGCTTGCCGCGCAAGAATCGCGGCTGAGCGGTCGAGTCACCGAGGCCGGGTCGGATCAAGGAATACCGGGAGCACGCGTGGTGCTCGGCGCGACGTCGCGGATCGAGACCACGGGCCAGGACGGAAGCTTCCTTTTCCGTGGCGCGCCGCCCGGCGAGCATCAGGTTCGTGTCGTCGCGATCGGGTACGCCGCCCAGGTGAAGCCGGTCGCCGTCACCGCCGGCGAAGCCGCGACGGTCGACTTCGCGCTGTCGCCGGTGCCGGTGCAGCTCGACGAGATCGTGACCACGGCCACCGGTCAGCAGAGCCGGCTCGAGATCGGGAACTCGATCGCTACCATCGAAGCTTCCAAGGTGGCGGAGGAGGCGCCGATCACGGAGTTCGGCAACCTACTGACGGGC
>DASSUE010000449.1:0-2300 GCA_035707305.1 Gemmatimonadales bacterium | reverse complement strand
GTCTCCATGAACCCGTAGCGCGCCACCACCTGATAGAACCCCTCGCTGAGCTCGCTGCAGGTCACCCGCTCGTCGTCGTCCACCATGGGAATCTCCTCGCCCCGCACCGACATCAGCACCACCTTCTCGTGCAGCATCTTGTTGTGCTTGAGATGGTGCAGCAGGACCGGCGGCGCCCCGCCTTCCACCGAGGTGAGAAAGATCGCGACCCCAGGGACCCGGGGCGGCCGGCGGCGCGCGATGTCGCTCAGGAACAGCTCGATGGGAAGCGTGTTCTCGTTGGAGATCTGCGACAGCCGGTCGCGACCGCGCTTCCAGGTGGACATGAGGACGTAGATCAGCGTGGCGACGAGGAGCGGGAACCACCCCCCGTCGGGGATCTTGAGCAGGTTACTGCCGAACAGCGCGAGATCGAACACCAACAGGGCACCCACGATCAGTCCGACCTTCCAGAGCGGCCAGTGCCACAGGTCACGGGCCACCACCGCGAACAGGAGCGTCGTGATCGTCATGGTGCCCGTCACCGCCACCCCGTACATCGCGGCCAGGTTGCTGCTGGTCTGAAACGCCAGCACGAGCCCAATGCACGCCACCATGAGCATCGTGTTCACTTGCGGGATGTAGATCTGCCCCATCTCGCTGCTGGACGTGTGGATGATGTTCACGCGCGGGCAGTAGCCGAGCTGCACGGCCTGCCGGGTGAGCGAGAAGGACCCCGAAATGAGGGCCTGCGAGGCGACGATCGCGGCGGCGGTCGCCACGCCGATCATCGGGTAGAGGGCCCAGCTCGGAACCAACGAATAGAACGGGCTTTCGGCGGCGGCGGGCCGAGAGAGCAGGAGTGCACCCTGTCCCATGTAATTGAGCATGAGCGCGGGGAGCACCACCGTGAACCAGGCGACCCGGATCGGCCGTTTGCCGAAGTGTCCCATGTCGGCGTAGAGCGCTTCTCCGCCGGTGACGACCAACACGACCGCCGCGAGAATGATCAACCCGCCGACGCCTTCCCGGACGAAGAACTGGATGGCGTACCACGGATTGAGCGCCGCGAGCACCGCCGGCTCGATCAGGATCCCGCGTACACCGAGGGCGGCGATGCAGACGAACCAGACCAGCGTGAGCGGCCCGAAGATGCGGCCCACGCCGTGGGTGCCGCGACTTTGAACCGCGAACAGAGCGGTGATGATGATGACGGCGATCCAGACGATGTACGGCTCCAGCGCAGGCGTCGCCACCGAGAGCCCTTCGACCGCGCCCAGTACCGAGATGGCGGGGGTAATGATGCCGTCGCCGTACAGGAGCGCCGAGCCGAACAGCGCAGCCGCGATGAGCGCGCGATGCCCCCCGTGCACCCGGTCCCCTCGCACCAGCGCGAGCAGCGCCAGGATGCCGCCTTCGCCGCGATTGTCGGCCCGCATGACCAGGGCGAGATACTTGAACGTGACGACGACGTTGAGGGTCCAGAAGATCAGCGAGAGGATACCGAGGACGTTGTCGTGCGTGGGTGCGAAACCGTGGGGACCGCTGAAGCATTCCTTCAGCGCATACAGCGGACTGGTGCCGATGTCGCCATAAACGACGCCGAGCGCGGCGAGGGCCAGCCCGGCGAGTGCCCCGCCGGTGGGCGGGGCCTTCTGGGGATGGGACACGTCAGCGCGAATCCAGGCTCACTTGGCCGGCTGCGCCGCGAGTGAATCGGCCAACCGCGTGATCGCGTCGGAGTCGAACCGACCCTGGTAGAGCCGCCCACCGACCAGAATCGTCGGGGTCGACGAGACGCCCAAACGAACGCCCTCATCGTAGCTCGCCTGGATGCGGCCGGCATACTTCGCGGTCCGCATGCACTCATCGTACTTGCCCGCGTCGAGCCCGACCTCCCCGGAGTATCGCTTGAACGTCGCGGTCGCATCCCGCTCCTCGGCCCACTCCGGCTGGCCCTCGAAGATCCGGTCGTGCATCGGCCAGAATTTCCCCTGCTCGTCGGCGCAAGCGGCGGCGTGCGCGGCCAGCCGCGCGTGCCGGTGCTGGTTCAGCGGAAAGTCGCGAAACCGCCAGCGAATTCGTCCGGTCTCGATCAATCGCTGGCGGATGGTGGGCATCTGGAGGGTGGCGAAGGTCTGGCAGAAGGGGCACTGGTAGTCGGCGTATTCCGTCAGCTCCAGCGGCGCGCCGGCGTGGCCCAGTACATACCCCCTGAAGCCGGCGGTGTCTCCGGTCTGGACCGTCACGTTGGCCGGAATGCTCACGGTCGCCGGCTTGGCCAGCACCCAGGACAGAGTCCCTACCCCCACCAACGCGAC
>DASSUE010000448.1:0-4654 GCA_035707305.1 Gemmatimonadales bacterium | reverse complement strand
GCGAGGCTGCCCGATCCTCTAGAGGAGATGCCTACGAAGGCGTTCATGATGCCGACCACCGTCCCGAGCAGCCCGATCAGCGGACTCACGGACCCGACGATCGCGAGCCACGGGATGTAGTGGCCGAGCAGATCGCGCTCTGCGGCGACCTCCTTCCCCAGTACCATCTTGAGCGCCTCGAGCTGGGTGGGCGTGAGCGACCCGCGCTCACCGGCGCGCTCCAGCGTCCCCGGCCGCAGCTCGGAGTAGAAGGTCATCGCCTCCCGGAACAGCCGGGAGTATGGCGACGGCGGCTGCTTCATCACCGCGTGGTATGCCTCCTGAAGACGGGTGGAGCGCTCCATCTCGGAGAAAAAGCGGTCGGCTTGCTTGTTGAGCCGCCGAAACTGCCACCACTTGGCGATGATGATGAACCAGGAGACGAGCGACGCGATCACGGTGATGACGAGGACGACTTTGGTCTCGGGACTGGCGATGAGCACCAGGTCGAGGGTGGAGCGCGGAACCGGGGTCGCGCCCTGCAGCATCAGCTCGCCTCCTCTCGAAACCAGGCCACCAGTTCGCCGAGTCCCTGCGAGAAATCGTGTTGCGGGCGCCAGCCCAGGGCGCGCTCCGCCTTGCGCACATCGAGCGTGCTCCGGAGCAGCTCACCCGGGCGCGCCGCCGCGAACTCCAGCGGCACCGTCGCACCCATCACCGACATCACGGCGTCGGCCACCTCGAGCACGGTGCGTTCCTGGCCCGTCGCGATGTTGAACGCGGAGGCATCGATCCCGTCCGCCGGGCCCAGCGGGACCGAGCTTGCGAGGACGTTGGCCCGCGCCACGTCGCGCACGAAGACGTAGTCGCGGGTCTGCTTCCCGTCGCCGAAGATGGTCATGGGATGTTTGGCCAGCACGCGCGACACGAAGATCGAGACCACACCGGCTTCCGACTTCGGGTCCTGCCGGGGGCCGAAGACATTGGAATACCGCATGGCCACGCCTTCGAAGCCTCTGAGCGCTCCGAGGGCGTGAAGGTAGTGTTCACCGGCCAGCTTGCTCACGCCATAGGGCGACACCGGGCGCTTGCCGTCGGTTTCCGGCGTGGGGAACACATCGGTCTCGCCGTACACCACGCCACCGCTCGAGGCGAACACCACGCGTTTCACCCCGCCTTCCCCGGCGCCTTCGAGCAGATTCACGAAGCCGACCAGATTGATGTCGGCATCGAGCGCGGGACGGTTCACCGATACCCGCACGTCGATCTGGGCCGCGTGGTGATTGAGTACATCGAAGCGACCCTCGGCCAGCAGCTGGCGCGCTTCAGGGGAGCGGATGTCCGCCCGGACGAATCGCGCGCGCTTCGGGACGTTGCGCTCGTGGCCCCGCGAGAGGTCGTCCAGGACGGTGACTTCCCACCCGTCGGCGAGAAACGCCTCGGCGATGTGGGAGCCAATGAATCCGGCGCCGCCCGTGACCAATACCCGTCCACTCATGCCGACGTGCACCCTCCCAGGCACTTTCCCAGCGCCGCGAACGGTTTCCATGTCGTGAACGACCCGCAATATAGAAGGGATGTCGGTGATCGGAACCGGAATAAGATGGCCAGATGGCCGGAATGAAAGAAGAGCAGAGGACGCGACGGCTCCCCTGCTCTTCCATCATTCCCCCACCCCATTGTCAGATCACTCGATCACCTGCACCTCCATCCGGCGATCCGGCCATCTCGCTTCGGCCATCCGGCCCTCAACTAGGCAGCTTCGCCACCTGGAGTGCGCGCGTCCCCGGCGGGACATCAGGCGACACGACCGTCAGGACCCGCGCCGTGGCGCTCCGCTCGCGCACGTGCACGATCTGGAGCGTCGCCATCAGCTCGTCCACGTTGATGTGGCCGTCGCGCGCCTTGGCCGGACGGCGCCGGAGCTCGAACACGTCGCCGGGCGCGACGCCGGCATTCCGTCCCTTGTCGATGAACAACACGATGCCGGCGCCTTTGATCTCCCGGCGACCCGGCCATCCGACGACTTCCGCCTCGATGCCGTCGGCCACGGCGACCGGTCGAACCGCGCCGGCATCGGCGAACCGCTCCGCCGGCAGCACGACCTGATCGCGGAGCACCTCGCCATATACGGCGACGAGCTCGCCGATGGGATGCCCCTGCGAGATCTCGACGACTCGCGCCAGCCCGGTGGGCTGAACCACCCGGCCCCAATCGTCGATCCGCTTGCTCACATCGGCCACCAGCAGCGAGTCACCCACCTGGTAGGTGGCGCCATCGGGTGCCTCGAGCGCGACCCGGGTGTACATCGTGATCGCGCCACGTCCGGCCGCGGGAATCTGCGACGGGGTGACCGGCCCGATCAGCCGGCCGAACGGCAGGCGCTCTCCTTCAGTGAGGAATCCCGACGAGTGAAACTCGTAGCGCGTGAGCGGATGAATCGGCCGCTCCTCAGTGGCGGCGATGGTCTCCTGCAGTGACCTGCCCCGGGACGGCGGGAACAGCCGGGCGGTGTCGGCACCTTCCCCGACGGCCATGGCCGTGTCCTGCGGCACTTCGACGATGCCCGGCTGCATCCGGGCAGTGTCCGCCGCCATCTCAGCACCCGGCGCGGGAGTGTCGGTCTGCGGAACGGTGGTCACGGTCTCCGACGGAGCCAGCCGCAGCACTTCGCCGGGGTAGATCCAGTGCGGATCTTCCACGACCATCGTGTTCAAGCGGTAGATGTCAGGCCAGAGGAACGGATCGTTCAGGTAGCGCCGAGCGATGTCCCAGAGGGTATCACCGGACTTCACGGTGTGGGTGTCCGGCGCTTGCGCGCGGGCGCCCGGGGCGGCCACGAGCAGAAAGCCGGCCGCGAGACACCAGGGGCTGACAAGAGCGTGCGTCCGTGAAAGGCGCGACATCGGGATCTCCGGCTGCTTGGGCTGAGTCGTTGAGACGCTGAACGCGCGATTTCGACCAACGAGCGGAAACCCGGGGGTTGCAAAAGCAGCGCCAGGATGGGCAGCCGGGCGCAGATGGTCTATGACTCTGCCCTGAAATAACTTGGCACACCGACCACTGGGCTGCGGCAGGCCTGTGGCTTGGCCTGCCGCACCGGATCTCGCGAAACCCGAGGTGAGGCGCGAGTGCCCGCCCCCGGCCTAGAACGGGAGGTCGTCGTCCTCGCCGTCCAGAGCTTCCGGAAAGTCTTCCAGCGACTCGGGTTTGCCGCCGGCCTTCATGGCGGCCGCTCCGGCCTTGGCCGGGGCCGACTTGGACTCGAACGATTCCGCGCCTTCGCCGCGGCCAGAGAGCATGATCAACTCGCGACCGTTGATCTCGGTCGTGTACCGGGTCTGGCCTTCCCGATCCTGCCAGGACCGATACTCGATGCTCCCCTCGACGTACACCTTGTCGCCCTTCTTGCAGTAGCGCTCGGCGATGTCGGCGAGATTGCTGCCCTTGTTGTTCCACAGCACGACCCGGTGCCACTCGGTCTTTTCCTGCTGCTCGCCCTGCTGGTTTTTCCACCGCCGGCTGGTGGCGAGCGAGAGCGTCGCCACGCGGGACCCGTTGGTGGTGCTGCGCACCTCGGGATCGGCTCCCAGATTCCCGATCAGCGTAACCTTGTTCAAGCTCCGGCTCACACGCACCTCCGCGCTTCCGAAAAGGGTCCGACTCCGTGTGGACCCGCCGACGTTAGCCGCATTGCAGGTCCCTTCGACAAACAAACCGACGCTGCTCGTACCGTTTCACTCTGTCGTGGTCGGGGCCAGCCGCAGCACGAGCGCATCCTCCAACGGGTTCCGATAGTACCGCGCGCGTTGCTCGATCGGGCGGAAGCCGGCACCCAGATACAATGCCTGCGCCGCGATGTTGGACTCCCGCACCTCCAGGAAGATCTCCTCAGCGCCTCTCCGCCGCAGCACCACCAGGCCGGCCTCCAGAAGCGCGCGGGCAATGCCGGCCCGGCGGTGCGGTGGATCGACCGCGAGGTTCAGAATCTCGCCCGCGCCACCCGCCTCGCGTGCGATCAGGTAACCGACGACGGCGTCGTCCAGCTCCGCGACCAGCCCGAAGCTCCAGGCGGCGGTGAGAGCTTCACGGAAGCTCGACTCGGTCCACGGATCGCCAAAGGCACGCCGCTCGATCGCGACGAGCGCGGCCGCATCAGCCCGGGTGCCCCGCCGAATTCGGCAAGGGACGTCCGTGGGTTTGCTCCCATCGGGCCTGAGCTTCCGCCGGCCGGCCATAGTCGGGCTCCCAATGATCGACGTCAAGGACGGCGGCCGCGCCTCCTTCACGACGCCGCAGATCGAACAGGCGTGCGGCTCGCGGCCACGCCGCGCGCGTTCCGGCCGCCGAGCGGCCGCTCCACGACTCGAGGCGGGCCACGATGTCCGCCGGCGCCTCCCCCACCATAACGTCGGGCCGGGCGAACGACGCAATCAGCTGCTCCGGGCGCCAGACCGAAGGCGGGACCAGCGACTCGACCCATCCCGGCGGAAAGCGGTAGACGGCCGCATACACCTCGCCCCGAAGCGCGTTGGAAAACGCCAGTACCGTCGTTCCTGGCTGCGGGTCGAACGCGGCGCGCACCATGAGCGACGGCGCGGTGTAGAGCGGAACGCCTCGCGCATGCGCGAGCGCCTTGGCGACCGTTGCACCCACCCGAAGGCCGGTAAAGCTA
>DASSUE010000447.1:0-3863 GCA_035707305.1 Gemmatimonadales bacterium | reverse complement strand
ACCGGCAGCACGCCGGCCCAGCGAAACGCCGGATACCGCGCGAGCTCGTGCGCGTCCATCAGGATGTGGAACGTGCAACCGAGCTTCCGGCTCAGCAGGAACGCGTACAACCCGTCCCACCAGTTCGTGTGGTTCGCGACGAGAAGCGTGGGCACAGTGCGATCCCAGCGGGCCGGATCCGTGGCCGTCGTCCATCGGACCGACGCGAAATGACGGGCGAACCGCGACCGGCAATAACGCTCGAACGCCCAGACCGCGAGTGGTCTGGGCGGAACATAGGGACGCGTGGTGACGGGCTGGGCGCTCAGGCGGACCGCTCCCTTGGCGTGGTGGCAACGTTCCAGGCCCGTTCAGTCCATGCGGCGCGGCCGAGGATCATGAGCTTGCGCGGAGCGGACACGTAGGCACGAGCCCGGAACACATCATAATCCAGCCGCTCGATCGCGTCGAGAATGCCGGCATAGGTCTTCTGCAGCAAGCGCACCGTCAGACGGGAGCCATCGGGCGGGAACAAGCGCACCACTCGACCGCCGGACTCGAAGTACCTCCGCGCGCGCTCGATCTGGAATCGCATGAGTGAACGGAACGCAGACGTCGCCCGCCGCTTCTCGAGATCTGCGCGGGTGAGGCCGAACTGGACCAGCTCCGTAGCAGGAAGGTAGACCCGGCCGGCATCGAGGTCCTCGGCGACGTCGCGGAGAACGTTGGTGAGCTGCATAGCGATCCCCAGACGCACGCCCGCGGCGCTGAATCCCTCGTGGGCCGCGCCGAGAATCGGACCCAGCATCAGGCCGACGCCGCCGGCAACCAGCCGGCAGTATCGCTCCAGCTGCGGGAAGTCCCGCACCTCGACCACCTCGAGGTCGGTTGCAAGCCCGTCGAGCAACTCCAGGAACGGCTCCAACGGGATCGGGTACCTACGCAGCGTGTCCCACAACGCGAGCCAATGCGGGTCGTCCGGCTGCTCTCCTCTATGGATCCGCGCCACCGCAGCGCCCAGGTCGCGGAGCGCGAGGCGCACCTGTTTCGGCGAGCGGCCGCCGCGCTGGTCCACCAGGTTGTCCGCGTGCCGGCAGTAATCGTAGAGCGCGAAGATGGCCCGGCGTTTCTCAGCGGGGAGGAACCGGCTCGCGAAATAGAAGCTGCGGGCCCACTCGGCGGTGATCCGCTCCGCCGACGCGTAGCTCATGACCAATTCGGGCGTCACACCGGCTGCTCCGCGAGCACCCGCTCGGCGACGCAGCGCGCCGAGATCAGCACCATGGGTAGCCCGCAACCGGGGTGCGTACTCTGCCCCACGAAGTACATGTTGGCGAGTCGCGCATGGCGGTTGTGCGGCCGGAAGTAACCGATCTGGCGCACACCGTGCGCGAGCCCGAACGCCTCGCCCCGCAGATTGCCGAACTCGCGCGAGAAGTCATCCGGAGTAAAAAGCCTCCTGGTGACCAGGTGACGCCGTAGATCGGTGAGCCCGAACCGCTCGAGCCGCGTTAGCATCGCGGATTCGACCCGGCATCCCTCGATCGACCAGTCGATCGGCCGGGCCGGATCCTGGCTGGGTGCGAGCACCAGCACGAACAGGTTCTCGCACCCGGAGGGCGCCACGCTCGGATCGGTCCGACTCGGGGCGCAGACGTAGAACGGCGGCTCGTCCGGCATCGTGTGGCGGCGGAAGATGTCCTCGCAGGCGTCACGCATCCGGGGCGGAACCACGAGATTGTGATGGAGGAGCCCCGGATAGCGCCTTGCCACGCCGAGATACATGAGCAGGACCGAGCAACTGAACTCCCGGCCTTCGATCCCCGGATAGGGCTCGCCGAGCAGGCTCGCATAGGTGTACGGTAGATCCGCATTGGAAACGATCAGGTCGGCCTCGAGCCGGGTTCCGTCCTCCAGCAGCACACCGGTGACTCTGCGGCCGGCGCGCTCGATCCGCGCCACCCGCGCGCCGTACTGCAGCTCCGCGCCTGACTCCTCGGCAAGTTGCGCCAGGGCGCTGGAAAGACGGTGGATGCCGCCCATCGGGTAGTAGAGTCCGCCCGCAATCTCGGCGTATGGGAGAAGGCTGTAGATGGCCAGCGATTCGTAGGGCGAGAGGCCCAGATAGAGCGACTGGAACGTGAGCGCGTCGCGCAGGCGCTCGTCGCGCACGTAGTTCGCCACCATCCGGCGGAGCCCGCCCAGCGCCCCGCTGCCGAGCAGCTTGGACAGATGCGCCAGGCTGAACATCGAGCCCCGCGGGTGCAGGTTGCGGTCGATGAATGCGAGTCCCTTCCGGTACATCTCCCCGCTCCGGGCCAGGAAGCGGAGCATGCCGTCCGTCACGCCAGGCTCGAGTCGCTCGAGATTCGCGAGGAGCTGGTTGATCCGGCTGGTGATCTCCAGCGAGCTGCCGTCGGGGTAGTGGATGCGGTAGTTGGGATCGATCTGCACCAGGGTCACATAGTCCTGCAGGCGGCGCCCCACGTCCCGGAAGAGCTGCTCCCAGTACTCCACCATGAGCACCAGCGAGGGGCCGGTGTCGAACCGAAAACCTTCCGACTCCCAGAGTCCCGCGCGTCCACCGGGCAGGGCGTGGCGTTCGAGCACCGTGACCCGATAGCCGGCATGCGCCAGCCGGGCGGCGGTCGCGAGGCCACCGAGTCCCGCCCCGATCACGATCACGCGACGGCGGGGCTGGTGGAGCACGGGCGGGACACTGATGCCGCGCGCCACGGGACGTACCGGAGAACGAGCACTCATCGAATCCGACTCAGTTGAGGACGGGAGGAAGCACGGGCGCTGAGCTGAACGCGGCGAGGCCGACCCGGAAGCCGATGTGTTCCAGAGCGGCCCGGTGAGCGTCGGCGCCGCCGCCTCCGATGATGGGAACGGTGCCGGGAGGAAGCCGGGCGGGCAGCGCGGCGAGCGCGGGAAGCAACGCGGCGCAGTTGTCGGAAACCGCGGAGCTCATTGCGATCGCGGCCGGATGAAGCCGCCACGCGGCTTCGACGATTTCATCCACCGGCAGGTCAGGACCCAGATAGTGGATCCGCCAGCCGTACTCCTGCACCACCGTGAGCGTCCCGAGGATCCCCCACTCGTGCCGTTCGCCCGCCAGACAGGCGCACACGGCGAGCGGGCCGTGACCGCGCGAGACGCGAAGTCCGCCCTTGAGGGTGTGAAGCACGACCTCGCTCGCGAGGTGTTCGGCCGCGATGGGGATCTTGCCCAGGGCCCACAAGTCGCCCACCGCGAAGGCGAGCGGCTGCACGATCTCCTGGGCGAATGGGCGAAGGCCGCGGAGCACGACCTGCTGGGCCACGATCGCCTCCAGCCGTTCCCGATCGAACGCCTTCACCGCGTCAACCAGGGCGGCGAGCGGCGTTCCATCGAGCTCGCGGTGCTCGGCCCGAGCGAGCACGGCGTCGGTGGGCTCCTGCGCCAGATCTCCGATCCGTTCGCCCGCACTGGTGAGCCGCGCATAGGCCCGAAGCAGCGCGACCTGGTCACCGGTGTAGGCCCGATAACCGTTGGGCATCCGCCGCGGCCGCACGATCTCGTACCGGCGCTCCCAGGCCCGCAGCCGGGCCGAGCTGAGACCGGTCAACTCGGCCACTTCGTGGATCTCGTAGGTACGCTCGGCCGGAGTCACCACGCGAGAAGTTGAGCGTCCCGTAAGACGTTGTCAAAGCTTTGACCCGAGCAGGTTCAGCGTCCGTGGCAGAGTTCGCGTCGGACGAGGTCCGATGCTCAATCGATGGATCTCTGGGTATCTTCCCCGCTCCCCCTATTCGCCGGAGCCCGCCCTGACCGTGGAAAGCCCTCGCCCCGTTGCGTCCCGCACCGAGGCCCCGGCAAACGACCAGCTCGCGTGGCGGGCG
>DASSUE010000446.1:0-13237 GCA_035707305.1 Gemmatimonadales bacterium | reverse complement strand
CGATCGAGCAACCTGGCGAAACTACTCGAACCCTGCAACCGCTATGCCACACAAGGGCTTCGTCGCTGGCCGCCAAGGCTACGAAGCGGTTTGTGGCTGCAGGTCCAAGCGGTCGATGTGCAGCGGGTAGGGCGGCGTGATGAGTCGGCCGCCGCCGTCGACCTGCAGGCTGAGGACGAGGAAGGCCTCCGCGCAACCCTTGAGGGTCAACGAAAAGGTCTCACCGGCGGTCGTTGCCGTGTTGGCCTCCGTGTCCGGCCCCGCGACCACCCGCCCGCCGCGATCCATGCACATGCCCGTGAGAGCCACCCGTGGTGTGGCGGCCCGATCATCGGCGCGGATCCGTCCGGTAAGAATGAACCTATCGGGCACAGGTTCGAGGTGCACGAACTCGCTCCGCGCCGTCGGAAGGCCAGGACGCATCCACTGCGTGAGGCGGTAACGACCTTCGGCGTACTGATGCACTTCGGACGCGGCAGCGGAATCCAACGCGATCCAGTCGCCCTCCGCGCCGGGCCGATTGGCGACCGCCGCCTCCATGCTGGCCAGGGTCCGGATGGCCGCTGGAAGCGAAGTTGCGCGGTTTCGCCGGTACACCCGCGCCGTGACCCGTGGCGGAGGCATCGAATCGGCCGCGCGCACCTCGGGGCCAACCTGCCACGCCGGCGGTGAGCCCAGGTCGAACTGCTCCGGCAGCACCGTGAAGTCGGCCGCCATCTCCCAGTTGTTCACGAACAGGTCGTGGACGAGCCGAACCAGCCGCTGACGGTCGGGCGGCAGATGATACTGCGGCGGACTCGGCACCACGACGTACTCCGATCGCAGGAGCTTCTGGAGCGGATAGCTGTCGCGGCTGTCGACCGCGGTCACCGAACGCCAGAACGCCAGGCGTTTGCCGTTGCTGGGCTTTGCCACCCGATCCACGCGCTCCAGGGATCGCGGACTCACCGCGGCAGACCACGCCGCCACATAGATCCGATCATCGTCTCGCGTCACCTGGCGCAGATACTCGATCAACCGGACGAATCCATCGTATCCATCCAGGACAAGCGGCGGGTGGCCGGCGGCGAAGAACCACCGCGCTCTGGTCGTCTCGAGGATCCCTCGGGGGGCGAGTCCGGCGATCATGTTCACCAGCAGGAAGGCAGCGACTGCGATCTCCGCCCCGCGACGGCGCCAGCCCACTAGCCTCTCGGGGATGCTCCACACCAGGGCCGCGACGCCGAGCAAGACGGCGAAGGAGAAATGCGTCGTGTAGTGGAGGGTGGTCTGTCGGACGATCAGCACCCACTGCGCGAAGCTTACGGCGGCGAAGATCAGGACGAACCGCGCCAGATCACGCTTGATCAGTCCGGTCTTCCAGCCGAGGCGATATCCCGTCAGGGCGAGCGCGCACATGCCGATGCCGTACATGGAAACGTAGAACGCGATGGAATACTCCAGATCGCGCTCATAGCCGGCATACAGCGCGCTGAAGTCGGTGTGCAGCGTGCGCCACACGAACGGCCAGCCAAGAACGAGAAGGACGAGTCCGGCCGCCAGACCCGCCACGACCATTGCCGTACCGCGCCGGCGAAGCTCCCCGCTGGCGGCGCCTGGCACACGTCGAACCGCCACGAGCGCGATGGCAAGGTCGACAAGCATTGCGCCGAAAAACGCGGTAATGGCGTAGGCATAGTGCCTTCGGAAGAGTGCGGCGCCGGCGAGGCACACGCCGGCCACCGCCGCCCCGCGACCCCCGCGCAAGCTGCGATCGTACGCGGTGATGCCCAAGGCCACGAGCGCAGCAGCGCCGAGATCGGGATAGCCGCGGAGCGTCGGGGCCCAGACGGTCGGGACGGCCAACGACAGGAAGGCGACCGACCAGAAGACCGCGTGCGGAGGGCCGGCGATCAGGCGCACAGCCAAGGCCCCGAGCGAGAGAGCGAACCCTACGTGATATACGAGTGTGATACCGAGCAGGTAGCTGGTGCGCGACTCTCCCAGCAGCTCCATGACCGGGAGGAGCGGCAGTGTGAAATAGAAATTGTAATCCTCGCCGAGAGACCGATACAACCGTCGCAGACCGTACCCTGCCGACTCGCGAAACGCTTCGAGCGAAGCAGTGGTGAAATCCAGGTACGCGTTGTAGTCGGCGAAATAGAACGTGCGTTCCCGCGAGATGTAGAGCCGGGCGAAGAGCAATGACACGCCGACCAGCACAAGCAGCAATAACGCGCCGTCCCGCCACACCCTGCTGCCCATGTCATGCGATCTCTCGTTGTGGTCCGAGACATTATAGTGGCGGCTCGGGAGCGCGAGAAAGAGCGAGCCGGTGCGCTGTTACCTTTGTGCGATGGGTTCCGACGCATCCCCGTCTGGCTCGGGGACGACGCTCGCAGTCCTGCACGTCGCAGCGCCCGGCGCGGTGGGCGGGCTCGAGTCGGTACTCGCTCTGCTCGCCGGGGGGCAGGGTGCGGCCGGACACAAGGTGGCCGTCGCTGCGGTGCTCGATCGCGACGCCGGGGAAAGTCCGTTTCTGGCCCGGCTCGCGCGGGCGAACGTTCCGGTCCACACTCTGAGGCTGCCGCCGCGCGCGTACATCACGGAACGGCGTCGCCTGATGGCGCTGATCCGTGACACGAGGCCGGATGTCGTGCACACCCACGGCTACCGTGCCGATATCCAGGGCGCCGCGGCTGCGTGGCGGCTCGGGGTACCGACGGTCACGACCGTTCATGGCTTCACGGGCGGCGGTTGGAAGAACCGGCTGTACGAGAGGCTACAGGTGCGCTCGTTCCGGCGGTTCGACGCGGTGGTCGCGGTATCGACGCCACTTGCCGCGCGGCTGCGCGCGGCCGGTGTCCCACCGGCCCGACTTCACGTCATAGCGAATGCTGCGGCGTTCGACCCACCGCTCTCACGAGCGGACGCGCGCCGACAATTCGGTGTGAACGACGACGCGTTCCTGGTAGGTTGGATCGGGCGCATCAGTCATGAGAAGGGATTGGACATACTCATCGAGGCGCTGGCGCGATCCTTGCCCCCGTGCAAAGTCGTGGTGGTCGGCTCCGGCCGGGAGACGGCAGCGGTGCGGGCATTGGCGCGCCGACACGGGGTCGAAGATCGGATCCGCTGGGCCGGTGTCGTGGCGAATGCCGGCCGATTGTGCACTGCGTTCGATTGTTTCGTTCTCAGCTCACGAACCGAGGGGACACCGATGGTGCTCTTCGAGGCTATGGCCGCCGGCGTGCCGATTGTGGCCGCGGCCGTGGGAGGCGTACCCGACGTGCTCTCCGACCGGGAGGCGCTGCTCGTCCCGGCCGAGAAGCCGGATGCCCTGGCGGCCGCCATTACGAGTGTGCATACGGACCCGGAGGCGGCACACGCGCGGGCGCTCGCCGCGCGGCAGCGCCTGGACGCCGAGCGTCGTCCCGAGCCATGGGTCGAGCGTTATGCCTCCCTGTATGGAACAGTGCTCGCCAATCCGCGTCGCGCGATTGCATGAATACGACGACGCTCGGCGCGATCCTGGTGGCGATTCCCATCGCCCTTGCCGTTTACGCCTACCTCTTGTACCCGCTGCTGCTCAAGGCCGCGGCAGGACGGCGGCGGCCGCCGCCGCCGCCGGTCGACCCGGCCGAATGGCCTTTCATCAGCATCAGTCTGCCGGCCTATAACGAAGAGCAGTCGATTCGTGCGACTCTGGAGAGGCTGCTGCAGCTGGATTATCCGGCCGAACGGCGGCAGATCCTGGTCATTTCGGACGCGTCGACCGATCGAACCGACGACATCGTGCGCGAATTTGCCGACCGCGGCGTGGAACTGCTGCGATTGTCACGCCGGGCGGGCAAGACGGCTGCAGAGAACGCTGCCGCGTCTCACTTACGCGGCGACATCGTCATCAACACGGACGCCACGATCCGCATTCCGCCGACGTCGGTGAAGCCGCTCGTACGGGTCTTTCAGGACCCAACGATCGGTGTGGCATCGGGTCGCGACATCAGCGTCGGACGCTCGGACACGGGATCGAATCATGGCGAATCGGGCTATGTGGGCTACGAGATGTGGCTGCGCTCGCTGGAGACACGGGTGGGCTCGATCGTGGGAGCCAGCGGCTGCTTCTACGCCATTCGGCGACAGCTCGTCAACGAAATGTTCCCGGAGGCGTTGAGCCGCGACTTCGCGTCGCCGCTGAGAGCCCGTGAGGCAGGCTTCCGCACCGTGTCGGTCGACGAGGCGGTCTGCCTCGTGCCCCGTACGACCTCGCTCCATTCCGAATTCACGCGGAAGGTCCGCACCATGGCCCGCGGGCTCGAAACCCTCTGGTACCAGCGCGCCCTGCTCAACCCTTTCCGCTATGGATCGTTCGCCTGGATGCTGGCCAGTCACAAGTTGTGTCGCTGGCTGGTGCACCTGGTGCTGCCGCTAGCCCTGGTCGGCCTGGCGCTGTTGGCGCCGAGCTCGTCGGTGGCGAGCGCTCTGCTGGTGGTCGCGGCGGTGGTTCTGATGGTAGGCGGGCTGGCATTGGGCTGGCGCGGTGACCGGCCACTGCCTCGTCCCATCGCCGCGGCGGGTTTCTTCGTCGCCGTGAACGTCGCGGCCCTGGCGGCCTGGGGCAAGGCGCTCAGGGGTGAGCGAAATCCGATTTGGGAGCCGACACGCCGTCCGAGCAGCGTGCCGGCTTCCGGCTCGGACTAGGGTCGGTGCCCTTCGTCTTCGACCTGTACCACCAGCCCGACGCGCTCCCGGCGGCGACGTCCCCGTGCCGCGTCGGCGATCCCACTGGCTCGGAAGCCGGTGACCGCCAATGACAGCAGCACGATGGCTTCCAGGGTTGCGACGATCATCGCCTTGAATGCTGCGGAATCGTACGGCCCTCGCGCCAGTCTTCCGACGGCCTGGCGGAGCTGGAGGTAGTCGAGCACGAACAGGGCGAACCCGCCAATCAACACCAGGGCGACCAGCGCAGCAACGCCCGCCGCGACGGCGATCGGACGGCGTTGGCCGCGGAACCCGTAGAGCACCAGGATGATCGCGAGGCCGAGAATGGGTGTGACCAGTGCGTTGGTCAGCAACCCGTAGGCCCCGAACCGCCAGCTGACTTCGGCGAAGCGAAGCGGGAGCAGTGCCGCGGTCAGGTCGGCAAGCGGGGATGCGATGAGCAGCAGCGCCACCGGTAGCAGGGCACCGACAACCGTTCGGCCGCGGGACGACGCCATAGTCACCACCTCGGGGCTGGAGGGAACGGATCGTACGGGGCCGTGCGCGGCCGCACTCACGCGGGCAGCACCCGGTACACCTCTGGCAGCAGCCGGACGCTCACCCGGCGGGCGAGCGCGACGGCTTCGTCCTCCGTCCCGAATACCGGGACGACCACTCGCACCAGCGCCTCCTCGGTCCGGCCGCGCAGGGCCGAGTCGCGCAGGAGCTGCAGTTTGACACGATACTCGTTGGACTCCACCCGGCCGCGGCCCTGATACCAGTAGTACACGACCGCCTTCTCACCCTTGTTGACCAGCATGTAGCGGTTTACCGGCGTGGGCCCGGTAGGCCCGTCGATGAACTCCTCGGTCGCCGCGACGGTTTCCCAGCCGGCCCCGGGCAGACAGTTCTTGGGTGAGTGTATCGTCTTGCCCTGAACTTGCTTGTCGTAGTAGCCCACGTAGACCGAGAACCTCACCAGGCTGTCGCCGAAAGCGCGGAACACATACGACGACATGCCCGCCACCTGCTGCTCCGCCTTGCTGATCTCGCGATCTATGCTGTTGTAGCCCTCGATTTGCGTCGGCAGCGACGCGAGCGGCGCCGCCAGCGGCATACGCACCTGCTGCGTATTCCCGGCGGTCAGCAGCAGGCAGCCCACCCCGAGAATGGCCGCGGGTAAGTAGCGTTGCCACTCACGCATGCGCACGCCTCCGGAGCCAGCGGTTTTCCAGCGCCGACGCCAGCCACGCCACCGCGCCGAGGAGCACGAACGCGACCACGAAGAGCAGCCAGCCCTCGGTGAGGTGCATGAATCCCTCTCCGAGCTTGGGATCGACGAAGAACACCAGGAAACCGGTCAGGAACACTCGGACCGCGTTCACCGCAATAGCCACCGGAATCGCGAGCGCGACCAGCAGGAGCCGGCTTGGCACGGTGCGAAGCCAGAGCCCACCGATCAGCACCCCGAGGCTCAGGAGGGCGGTGAGCGACCGCAGCCCGCTGCACGCCTCGGTGACGAACAGTCGCCGGCCCGGCACATTGATGACGTTGCCGTCCAGGCGCACTGGGACCTGGCGCCACTCGAGCAGGGCGGCACCCATGCTCGACGCCTTGAACTGAAGCGGAAGCGCCAAGGTATTGGTTACCAGAGTTGGAATCGGCACGGACAGGGCGAGGAGCACGGCCGGAAGCCACCATCGCCGGAGCTGGCCAAGGCCCCAGCCGAACACCACGGCGCCGGCCAGGGCGAGCACGATGGAAAATCGCATGGTGAACAGCTCGGCGGCCAGTCCACCGAGATAGCGGAGGAGCACCGCGCCGAAAAGGATGACTGATCCCAGCGCGGGGTTCGGGGCGCGATCGGGCGCGAGCCCGCCGCGCCAGGCGAGCCAGACGGCGAGCGGCGCCAGCAGTAGGCCATGGCCGGCTTCGGGATCGTTCCACCAGTCGCGCCCTAGGAGAAGCGCGGGACGGGTGAACAGCACGACCCCGGCCGCCGCCGCCAGCACCGCCGGCAGCAGTTCCCGTGCGTTCAAGGGCGAGAGGCGCGATGCGGACTGCGGCAGCGTCGTCACCGACGCCTACCAGCCCCCCCGACGGAGCAGGACGACGGGAATCGTCTTGAGCATGATCTTGAGATCTTCGACCAAGCTCTGGCGCTGGATGTATTCGAGATCGTACTCGACTTTCCGGCGGACGTCGTCGAGGCACTCATCGTAGTGCTGGTTGATCTGCGCAAGGCCGGTGATGCCCGGCTTGGCGCGCTGGCGCAGTGCGTATTCGGCGATGTTCTGCCGCAGCTCGGCGAAGATAACCGGCCGCTCCGGGCGGGGGCCCACCACGTTCATCTCGCCGCGGATCACGTTGATGAGCTGCGGCAGCTCATCGAGCCGGTACTGCCGAAGGAACCGACCAACTGGGGTGATGCGGGGATCGTCCTTGGTGGCCCACACGGCTCCGGTGTTTTGTTCCGCATCCACGAACATCGTGCGGAACTTGTAGATGGTGAACGGCTTCCCACCGATGTCGAGGGCCCGGCGGTGGTTGCCGCCGAACTCGCGTCCCTGGCGCCGGTCCAGCCCTACCCGGGTCTGGGTGTAGAGCACCGGACCGCGCGACGTGAGCTTCACCAGGATCGCGACGACCAACATCACCGGGGTTACCGCGAACAGTGCCACTACGGCGAGGCACACGTTGACGGCGTAGCGGAGCATCTCGGTAACGCTGGGGCGGGTGGTGGATTCCACATACGCCACCACGCGCTCCGACGACGGGCGGGCTACCGGTCCGCTCTTCCTGATGCCTTGCATCAACGTATCCGAGTGCGCGCTGGTCATTAGAAGATTCGGGTGATCGCGACGATGCCGAATGCCGCACCGGAGATCATTCCCATCACCTTGAGCACGCCCATGATCCCCTGGCTCTTGGTGCCCACGACTATCTCATCACCGCTCTGCACGTTCATCTGGTCCAGCGACTCACCGGATTGGAGGGCGGCGGCCACCTGCTCCTTCGTGGCGACCGGCACTCCGCCCCGTAGAATGGTGGCGCGATCTATATCGGCAGTGGTGCTCGGGCCCCCGGCCGCCATTATGGCGTCGGTCACGAGCACGTCGGCCGGCAGGTTGTAGAACCCCGGGCGACCCACGGCCCCCATCATCGATACCCGGACCAGCGCCGCCGCCTGCAAATCTGGGTTGCGGATGTAACGACCGAGTTGCTTCGTGAGGTAGCCGCGAAGCTCCGAGCGCAACACCCCGCTCACCGGCACGGGTGGCAGGCTGGGCAGCTCGATCGTGCGTTCCGGGGTGACGGTGAAGGTGTCCATCAGGGTCTGCTCTCCGATCACGCGGAGTGCGACACGGTCGCCCGGCTGCAGGTCTCCCTTCTCCAGCCGCTCCTTCACCTGGCGCTGCAGCTCGTCTGTCACCCGGCCCGATTTGCCGGCCAGGATATCCTGGAGCTCGGCTCGCGTGGCCATGGCGCGGGCCGGCCGACCGACGGTGTCCGCCCTGGCAATAGTGTCCAACTTCGCGATCGAATCGGGGCGCGCTTGACCCCCAGGGCGCGGGTCCTGTTCCTGACCCATCAGAAGCCCGGTCGCGAAGCCACCCAGTCCGATCACCAGCGCGCCAATGCGAGTCGCCGCGCTGAGACCGCGGGGGGTTGCGCGAAGGATGTGAAGCATCGCGGGTTGCGCTCCCAGGTTTATGCGGTTGACAGCCGGCCGAACGTTCGCCGGCCAACACCATCGTATGCCCGAAGGCCCGCCACTCCCGTGACGCTACTCACGGAACCGCCGCATGCGTTGCGAAGCTTGTGCCATCGAAAAGTTGGACCGGATTCGTACCCCGTGTGTCAGCGGGGGTTCCCTTCCGAATCGAAGGACGAAACCGCATCCGTCAAGAGGGGCTCCTGGGCTTCGCCCAGGCCGAAATTGGCGAGCCGGCGACTGAAGCGCCTGAGCCCTGCGGCAAATTTTTCTTCGTCCCTCCGGGCTCCGCCCGAGGCACTCGGCGTATGCCGCTCTCGATCCGACTCGGATGCTGGCATTGTCCCCCGCTGACGGTGTCGGAATGCCGCTCTGACTGGCTACGGGATACTTCAAGGTTGACGCCGGGTAGGTCCCAGGCTGCGCGGGACGGAATCTGGAGCGGCTTTGACAACGTAACCTACGGTAAATCAACGGCTTAGATGTTAGGGGGCGAGCTCGGTCGAGCCTTCACAGGCGGAGTGAATTCCGTTGCAGCGGGTCAACGACCGGTGGCGCCGCGCCACAGGTGGGCGCGCGCGGCGCTACCGTGGCGCCCGAGCAGTAAAGATGTTGCACTCCTGCCGCTACGTCGGCCCTGGTCGAGCCCGGTTCACTATCGCAAACGCAAAGCGGGCAAGTACTTGACAACTGCCACCCAGGGCGCACAACTTCTGCGGTACCCGACAAAAATCCGGAGACCGGTCGAAGGCGCTCGCCGGCGTCGGACCCCTACCCTTGCGCATTGCACTCCATGGCCGACCGCGAAAAAAGCGCAGAGCCCGTGGTTCTGATCGCCAATGATCAGGAGTGGTCGGCCCGATCCATCGAGAGCATTCTCTCGCCGAACGGCTTCAGAGTGCTTCGGGCCTACACCGGACAGCAGGCGTTGGAGCGCGCGTTCGAGGCCAATCCGCACGTCATCATCCTCGATGCGCAGATGCCGGACATGCACGGCTTCGAGGTATGCCGCGCGCTGCGCAGCGACCCCCGCATCGATCGGACGACGCCCATCGTGGTGACGACCGCCGGCCCATCCGGACGGGCCCAACGCATCGAAGCGTACGATGCAGGGGCCTGGGAATTTCTGGGACAACCGCTCGACGGCGAAGCGCTCCTCCTCAAGCTGCGAACCTTCGTCGCGGTACGGCTGGAGGTGGAGCGGCTGCGTGACGAAAGCCTGCTCGACGTCAAGACGGGTCTGTACAACCGCCGCGGCCTCGCGCGCCGGGCCCGGGAGCTCGGAAGCGACGCGGCCCGCCGGCACGAGCCGCTGGCCTGTGTGGTCCTGGGCGCTGACGATTCCAGCATCGGCGCGATGCTTCCCGACGACGGCCGTGCCCGGCTGTCCGAATGGGTCGGCGAGGTCCTGCGTCGCACCAGCCGTGCTTCCGACGCCGTGGGCCGACTCGGCTCCATGGAGTACGGCGTGGTCGCTCCCGGCGCCGGTACGGCCGGCGCGGTGCGGCTCGCCGACCGGATCGAAACCGCGCTCGAGACCGAGCTACCGCCCGGATTGGAGCGCCCCATCCGGTTGCAGGCCGGCTACTGCGCCGTCGCCGATTTCGCCGATTCTCCCGTCGATGCGCTGGAGCTCTTGCTGCGCGCCACCACCGCGCTGCACGACCTCCAGAAGGACGGAGCGTCGGAACGGATCCGCGCCTTCGAGCCCACCGACGACTACTCGAACTAGCCCGAGCCCGATCGAGAAAAAGAGCCGAAGAGCTGATGCTCTTCGGCTCTTCTGTTGTGTCCCCGCCCGTGCTCAGGTGTCCTGCGGACCCTGCACCAGCTTGGGCCCGGTATCCTCGTCGGACACGTAACCGTACACGTAGGAGTAATACTGGTACGAGCTCTCGCTGGTCCGGATGTCGTTGATCACCGCGCCCAGCACCCGAATCGGCAGGCGGTCGAGTAGACGAATCTTCGCCTCGGCCATCTGGCGGTTGGTTTCCCCCGAGCGCAGCACGAGCATCATGTTGCCGGTGGCCGTGCCGAGCACGAAGGGATCGATGCCGGCGCCAAGCGGCGGGCTGTCGATGATGACCACGTTGTACCGCTGCTTGAGCTCGGCCATCAGAGCGCTCATGGCGCCCGAGCCGAGAAGCTCGGGACCATGGTGGCGCCGCGTGCCGCAGGGCAGGAGCGACAGATTCTTGTGCGTGGTCCCGCGCACGATCTGATCCAAGCTCGCGTTCTTCATCAGATAGTCGATCAATCCCGGAATCCGCTCCGCGCCGAACATGCGGTGCAGCTCGCCGCGGCGGATGTCGCCGTCGAGCAGGAGCGTCTTGTAGCCCGCCTCCGCGAACGACAGCGCCAGGTTCGAGCAGACCAGCGACTTGCCGTCGCCCGGGCCAGGGCTCGAGATGGTCAACAGCACGGGTCCCGCGGCCCCGTACGAGTGCACCAGGTTGAGGCGAATGGTCCGGAACGCCTCGACCACGTGCGACGCCTCTTCCAGGTCTTCCTTGCCGCTCTTCAGGTTCTTGATGGCCGGGATCGCCCCGAAGATGCTCAGGCCCAGCTCGTTGGTGACCTGTTCCGGATAGCGGAACCGCTTATCGAGCATGTCGAGCAGGATCGCAAGCGCGAGCGCCAGGCCGGTGCTGGCCATGAACGCCATCAGGATCAAGCGCGGGGCACTGTTGCTCGTGGGCTTGTCGGGCATCACTGCCGGGTCCAGGATCCGCACGTCGGGAATCGCGCTGGCCTCGGCCAGCTTGGCCCGCTCGTAACTGCTCTGCAGCTCGGCCTGCATCTTCGCGATGCTCTCCGCGTCGCGACGGAACCGGGCCTCGGTGATCGTCCGGGTCGGGATCGAGCGGATCTCGCCGCCCGCCTGATTGACCCGGCCGCGCAGATCGGTTTCCCGAGTCTTGAGCGCGTTTACCAGACCGGTGGTATAGGCCGGGATGCTGGTGTTCCGGATGTGGGCGACCCGGTCCTGCGCGTCCTTCACCATCTTGTGCTCGTCGGTGTACCGCAGCTGCAGGGTGCGCAGCTCCGCTTCGGCCGCGCTCAGCTCCTGCAGCGCCTTCTGCAGGTCGGGTGCGGTCCGCACCGAGGGAATGGTCAGGTATGCATCGATCGCCAGGTCGCCCGCCTGGGCCCGCTTCACCACACCCTCGAGTGCTTCACGATCGTGCTTGAGTTGCTCGATCTGGACCTTGTTCTCGAAGTACTGGTTGAGCACCGTCGGCGTGGTCGTGCGGTCCCCGGGCGTGAGTCCCGTGAGCTCTGACGGTTGGGTGATCGTGGCGACGCGGTAGCCCTCGAGCTGCGACTCGGCGGCCCGGAGCTGCTTGCTCACCGTATCGAGCTGCTGCGCCAATATCCGCGACAGCTCCGACAACTTCCGCTTTTTCAGCTGGGCCGCCACGTCCACGTACTGATTGATCAGCGTGTTCATGGTGCCCGTGAGCCGGGCCGGGTTGCCGCCGGTCAGGTACAAGCGAAGGAAGTTGCCGTCGTCCTGCATGGACGCCACCAGCTGCGAGCGCAACGCGGCGGAGGCATCACGCGGGCTGGTCACGCCGAACTTGACCTTCCGCCCCTGGGTCTTGGCCAGCTGCTCTGCGTGAGGCGTCCAGTCGAACCCCAGGCGGGCACCCACCGGTTCACCCACCTGTCCCGCCTGTACCAGCAGCCCTTCCGACGACTTGAGCGAAAACGTGCGTCCCTTCGGGTCGGTCTGCATGATGTACTGGCCGGGACGGAACCGCTCCATCAGCCGGAAGTCGGAGAACAGCACCGAGTCTCTGTTGTCGCCGAACGTGAGGAAGAGCTTTTCCTTGGCGACCACGGAGTCGAGCACGGTAAAGGTGGTGAGGAGCTCGACCCAGTTGGCGCCTTCAACCACGCCTTCGGCGCGGACCGGCCCGCCGCGGGTCGGCGGGCTCTCGATCCAGATGGTCGCCTGCACGCTGTACTCGGGCTTGAGAAAGCGCGTGGCCAAGACCCCCAAGCCGGTCCCCCCCATGATGACCAGTAGAATCAGCCACTTGTACCGCTTGAGCGCCGCGACGTAGCGCCGCCACGGAATTCCACCCTCGGCGGCCACCGGGGGCTGGAGCATGGCATAATCGATCTCCATCGACGGTGTGACCGCCGTGGGAGCCGCTGCGACGGCTTGAACTGCGGTATGGCTCTGGTCGCTGGGAGGCAGCTGATTACCGGACATGGTCAAACCGTGTCTCCTCGCTGACGGAGGTGGCGAGTGGCCGAGCGGGCTCTAAGCACTCGCCCCCAGCCATGCAAAGTAAGGACCGCGATGGTCCCGGCAAGCGGAAGGTGCTTGCCCATGCGGCGTTGGAAACGATATCGCTCCCACGGCAAATGTCAGTGACGCACGACCGCCCATGTTGCATGACGCTTGCAGGTGTTGCTTGTAGTCTGCACGATGGTGTTGCATTCACCACACGGGACTGCTTGACAGATGCTGCACCATGTTGTATCCAAGTCACGGTCTGACAAGCAGGATGGCCTTTTCGCGGGGTTTGGAACGTGGCCTGCTCCCCACGCTGCTAACCGAGAATAACCAAAGCGGCCCCGCCCGGTCCGGTTCAAAGGGCTTCAGGCGCGGGCGGCACACCTGCGAGGAGAGCTGAATGGGTAGCAGCCTTGCACATACGCCCCCCGCGAGCGTGACCCCGGCGACCGGCGCTGCCGGGCCGGAGAGCCCTCGCGATCCGTTGTCGATCCCGCCCGACGTCAAGGCCAGCATTCGCGTGCTGGTCGTGGACGACGAGCGGACGCTGCGCGAGAGCTGTGCGAGCGTCCTCCAGATGGACGGCTTCA
>DASSUE010000445.1:0-14004 GCA_035707305.1 Gemmatimonadales bacterium | reverse complement strand
TCGGCCGAGACCAGGTCGCGCCGCCGTCGCTGGAGCGCGCCAGCCGCAGCATGGTGGCCGGCCACTTGCGGCCCGCGACGGGAACGCTGTTGGGCCAGGCTATCGCAACCCGGCCGCCAGGCGCGACGACGAGCCGCGGGGAGGATTCGCCGTGGGGATGGACCTCGTTCGGGGCCTCCGGTCCGCCTGCGACTACGGCCGGAGCCAACCAGGAAGCACCGCCGTCGCGGGAGCGTGCGACGTAGAGCGTCCAAAGCTCGCCGCCGCCTGCGACCCACCCCAACAGGAGATCTCCCGAGCGAGGCTCGACCGCAAGCGCCGGATCGGCGGACTGGTGGCCACGATCGATGGGAAGCAACAGCGGCTCGGTCTCCAGCTCGGCGCGGCAGCCGGCGGCAGCTATCGCGACCGCCACCGTCGCAAGCGCGACGGACCATTTACCCAGGGCCGCGCTCATCGGTTCACCTTCAGGCGCGGTTCGGATCGGTGTTGGCGCCGTTCACGAAGTAGCCCTTGGGCACCCCTTCGAACATCGGGGCGACAGTGAGTCCGGCTGGATGCGCGTAGCCGGAGCTCCGCCGTCATATGGTGCGCCGGGGCGCCCGGAATGTCGTTGCCGTCGAAGAGGCTGTCGCGCAGGAAGGTGTATTGCGCCATGGCTCCACGTCGAGGCCCGCCGCTGAGAAGCGGGCATCCATGTCGAAAGTCCGGCCGGCGAGTCCGGCGGGCCCGCATGTGTGGGGCGAGCTACTGACGCCCCGTCAACCGAGCGGAGGAGCCGTGCCGGGAGGGAGGAACCGGTCGGGTCGCGCGACCGGCGCCGCCGTAACGTCAGCAAGGAGCCGCTCGGCGGCCGGCGCCGACACCGCCAGCACGACCGTTGGTCGGCCAGCAGGGCCGACCCAGCTGGACGCCGTGTGGCAGGCGCCGATACAATGCCAACCGGCAGGCCTGTCCTGCTCGGGGTCGGGCTGGCCATGGTGGTGGGCACCGGATGGGCTGTCGGGCGACAGCCAGGGTGCCTCCACCGGACACGCGTGCACTGCCTGCAGCAGGTTCCCACCAACCCCCGGCGTCGCGAACAGCAACGCCGGCAGCAGCGGCCGGAAGCGGCCGCAGCGTGCGGAGCATGAGGCAAGCTATCGCGCCGCAGTCTGCGATGAAAGCGGCCGGCGCGTCTGTCGGATGCCGTCGGACATCGTTCTACTCGAAAGCCCGATTCGTCGGCGGCCGCGGGACCGCTCGTGGGAGGCGGCGGGAACACGTACTGTCTGTGAGCAGTTCCGACAGAAGTGTGACGACTTCAGCGAGGAGATTATGCGACGGGCGTTAGAGGTGATGGCGCTGCTGCTGCTGGCGGGGTGCGGTGCGAATCGCGAAGGCGATGACGTGCAGCCGATGGCGGCAACCGAGCCCGTCACCGTGGTGGCGGAGAACCGGCGGAGCGATGATGTGGTGGTCTCACTGGTGCGGGACGGGATCCGGCAGCGGCTGGGTCTCGTGGCAGCGCAGACCAAGGGCGACTTCAAAATTCCTTGGAGTCAGGTGTCCAACAGCACCCGGGTTCGGCTGATCGCGACGCCGATCGCAGGTCGTCGGAGCTTTGTCAGCGACCAGCTGATATTGCGACCCGGGAGCGAGGTGACTGTGTCGCTTACGCAGGCGCTGGGACAGTCGCTGCTGCGGGTGTACTAAGAGCAAGTACGCGTACGAATACGAGTACTAGTACGAGCGAGCGCTTGCTCGGCACTCGTACTCGGGACTTCGGTTGCTGTTTTATTACGGACAGGGCGGGATTCGAACCCGCGATACCCTTTTGGAGTATACACGCTCTCCAGGCGTGCGCCTTCAACCACTCGGCCACCTGTCCTGAGTCGTTGGCGGCGGCCAAGTTAGCCCGACCGCCGCGCCCGAGTCAACGTACCATCATGACCGCTTCCTGCACCCATTTCGACCAGATTCGCGCAGTCACGCCGCACACACCGGCTGGTTGTGAAGAATGTCTGGCAACCGGTGGCCGGTGGGTACACCTCCGACTGTGCCTCAGCTGTGGTCACGTCGGCTGCTGCGATTCATCGCCCGGGCGACACGCGAGCGCCCATTTCCAGCGCAGCAGGCATCCGATCGTCCAATCGTTCGAGCCAGGAGAGCGGTGGCGCTGGTGCTATCTCGACGAGACGTACCTGGATGAATAACCGCTTGCTGTGATCCGATCAGCTGTCCTGCCCGAATCCTAGACCGCGCCCCCACGCAGAACGCGAGAGCATCCCGGCGGCCCGGCACGCCATCGTCGGTTTGCCGGGTTGGCGGTTCGCAGAATCTCTCTTCCCACCTAAGTCATTGCGCCAGAAGCCTGAGGCTTGATTCGCCTGGTCGTGCGGATGGGGGAGACCCGGCACGCGTGACGCGCGGCTAGCGCCGACAGATCGGCCTTGCACACACGCGTGCAGGATTGGCCCGGCTTATGCAAAGCATGCCAGGTGCGTCCGGTTTTCGTGGTTCTTGGCAACCTCTGTCGGAGGAATCCATGCAGTCCCCGCTGGTGGTCGAAGCGCTGCGCGAGCAGCTGCTCCGTGTCATGGAGTGGCACGGCCATGAACGTCCCGGCTTCAAATGGGGCGCCGTCATCCACAGACGGAACGAGCGGGGGCGTTTCCGATTCGGCTGCGTCACTCAGGGCGGCGAGAGCTTCCTCTTGAGCGAGCAGATGCTGCGCGATCTCGCGGCGCTTCCCTGTTGGCTTGATGGAGCGGTTCCGGTGGTGCTGGAATGCCGCGAGTCCGCTCGCGATCCCGAGTTCGAAGGGTTGCAGCGCCCCGATCGCGCGCCGCTGGTCGAAGCGATGGCGGTCTACTTCGATCCCAGCGCGAAGGGCGGCGAAGCCGCGGCGTTCCAGGCGATGGCCGGTGTGCTGACACCCACCACGTGCCCTACCGAGCTCTTCCTTCTCACGCGCGACCGCCCACCGACTTGGCCAGCGTGACCATCAGCACCGGTACGAGTACTGGCACGGGTGACGCGAAACGGGGCTCCGATGATCGAAGCCCCGTTTACGCTGCCACGGTACTCGTCCTCACACTGATGCGCTCGCCGCTACTTCAAAAACAGTAGCTCCCGATACGTCGGCAGCGGCCAGAACTCGGCGGTAATCACCGTTTCGAGATGATCGGCCGCGGCACGGGTCTCGACCATCGCCGGCAGAACCGTCTTCTCGATATGCCGTGCGTGCACCAGCGGATCACTATCCTCGTGACTCATGGCCACCTCCAGCGTGCCGATCGCATCGCGCAGTCGGTTGGCGTAGCCCACGAACCGCTCGAGAGCGCCCTTCTGTTCCGCCGCGGGCACGCCGGCCGACTGGGTCTTGGTGACCGCCTCGGCGAGTAATGCCTGATGCCGGAGTGCCGCCGGAAGAATCTGGGTCCGGGCGATGTGCCCCATCATCTCGGCTTCGATCGTGATCTGCTTCACGTAGCGCTCGAGACCGATGTGAAGTCGGCTCTCGACCTCCACCTTGTTCATCACGCCGTACTTCTTGAACAGGTCGACGTTCTTCTTCTGCTTGAGTACCGGCAGCGCCTCCACCGAGTTGCGCAGCATCGGCAGCCCGCGCTGGTCCGCCTCGACGTGCCACTCGGGCGAGTAGTTGTCGCCGTCGAAGATCACCCGCTTGTGTTGCCGAATGATCCGCTGCAACACACCCAGTACGGCGCGCTGCAGTCGCTCTGGCGTCGGCGTCTTGCCGGCGGCCTTCTCGATCTCGGTGGCGGTGTAGTCCAGCGACTCCGCGACGATCGTGTTCAGCACCGTGTTGGGCCACGCAATGCTCTGGCTCGATCCGACCGCCCGGAACTCGAACTTGTTACCGGTAAAAGCGAACGGTGAAGTGCGGTTGCGGTCGCCCGAATGCCGCGGCAGCTGCGGCAGCGTCGTGGCGCCGAGATCGAGGGTGCCGCCCCGGAGGGTGCGCTTGAGCTGACCCTTCTCGATCTGTGCCAGCAGGTCCGACAGCATGTCGCCCAGGAAGATCGAGATGATGGCCGGCGGGGCCTCATTGGCGCCCAGCCGGTGGTCGTTCGCAGCCGAGGCGATGGACGTTCGGAGCAGGTCGGCATGAAGGTCCACCGCCCGGATGACTGCGCACAGAAAGGTGAGAAACTCGAGATTCGTGTGCGTGTCGTCCTGCGGGTCGAGCAGGTTGACGCCGGTGTCGGTGGACATCGACCAGTTGTTGTGCTTGCCCGAGCCATTGACCCCAGCGAACGGCTTCTCGTGGAGCAGTGCCATCAGCCCGTGACGCCCAGCCACGCGCTTTAGCGTCTCCATGATGATCATCTGATGATCGCTGGCGACATTGCTCGCCTCGAACAGCGGGGCGATCTCGTATTGCCCGGGGGCGACTTCGTTGTGCCGGGTCTTGACGGGTACGCCGAGACGGTAGAGCTCGTGCTCGACTTCGCCCATGAACGCCAGCACTCGGGCTGGAATGCTGCCGAAGTAGTGGTCCTCGAGCTGCTGGCCCTTGGGGGGCTTGGCCCCGAACAGAGTGCGCTCGCAGGCCACCAGATCAGGCCGCTTGAAGTACAGCTCGCGGTCGACCAGGAAATACTCCTGCTCCGGTCCCACCGTGGTGTACACCCGCGAGGCAGTGCCCACGGTTCCGAAGATTCTCAGAATCCGGAGTGCCTGCTTGGACAGCGCTTCCACCGAACGGAGCAGCGGAATCTTGGTGTCCAGGGCCTCGCCGGTCCAGGAGACGAAGGCGGTCGGGATGCAGAGCGTCACCACGCTCTGATTCCGCATCAGGAACGCGGGGCTGGTTGCGTCCCATGCCGTGTAGCCCCGCGCCTCGAACGTGGCCCGGAGCCCGCCCGACGGGAAACTGGAGGCGTCGGGCTCGCCCTGCACCAGGTCGCTCCCGCTGAAGTTGAACACGACCCCGCCCTGCCCGTCCGGCGTGATCAGCGAGTCGTGCTTCTCCGCAGTCTGTCCGGTAAGCGGCTGGAACCAGTGCGTGAAGTGCGTGGCCCCGTTCTCGATCGCCCAGTCCTTCATCGTGGCCGCGACGACGCTGGCTACCTCGGGATCGAGCGGCTCGCCCCGATCGACGGTCCGGATGAGGCTGCGGTACACCTCCTTAGGTAGGCGCTGCCGCATGATCGCACGGGAAAACGTGTCGCTGCCGAAGATGGCGTCGACCCGCGGGGGCGTGGTGGACGAACCGTTCTTGGACGGCGTCAGGGCAGTCGGGGTCAGCACGGTAGTCACGGGTGGGCGCGCCTCACACTTGTAGATGGGATGGAATGGACCGTGGATAATAACGCCCGTGTCAGGGCGCCGAAATCCCGTGAGTGGGGGCTCTTCCATTGCAATCGCTGGACGGTATCGTCCGGCATGGTCACTATCCGCGCCGGCACCTGTACTGCCACGTTCGCATTCGAGGTCGGGCAGTCGATCGACCTCGATCAGTGTGAGCGCTTGCTGTCCACCACCGTGCGACAGACTATCCGGCCCAGCCGCCGGGCGCCGGCACACTTTTCCTACCGGCCAGCGGCCCTCCGACTGACGCAGGCGGCCGGCGAGCAGTTCCTCGGCACACGCGGGTGCACGTCGGTCCATCTGGTCCTCTACGACTTCGGCGCCGCAGCCGTGGGGTTCACGTTTCCCTTGGCCGGTGCTACGCTCGCGGCGCTCATCCCGCTCAGCGATCAGCTGTACGGCAACCAGGATCTTCAGACCGCTGCCAGACAGCGGATCGAATCCCTCCTGGCGACGGTGCGGCCGGCGGTCACGCGCCCCCGTCTGGCGGAAGTGGTCGAGGATTATGTGGTCTTCGAGCTCGAAAGCGTGACGCCGGCCGTGGATACGGAGAGCCTTCTCCGCGACCAGGGATCGACGCTCGCCCAGGTCCTTCGCGGTGAGCTCACATCGTTATCCACGCAGGAAATCGGCGACGCGCTCGCAGGCACGCTCAGCGTGAGTCCCACCGACCTGGCGATCGTCGACTGGAATGCGGCTGTCCTGCTGGATCCCGATCCCGAAGAAGCCCGCCTGGTGCTTGAGTTCGCCAACGTGCAGCTGCTCGAGCTTCGCTGGCTGGACGCCGAGCTCGACGCGGCGCTGGAAGAGGCCTACGACAGACTGACTCAGCGTCGGCGCGGGGGGCTCGCGGGCGTCCGGCTTCACACGCCCGACCTCGACCGAATCGGTGAGCTCCAGGCCGATGCCGCGATCCTGTTCGAGCGGGTGTCCAATGCCCTCAAGCTAGTGGGCGACCAGTATCTCAGCCGGCTCTACCGGCTCGTGTCGGGCCGCCTGCACCTGGCGGACTGGGATGCCGGCATTGTACGGAAGCTCGACACGCTCGAGGGGATCTACGGAAAGCTCAACGATCGCGCGACGGCGCGCCGCCTCGAAGTGCTGGAATGGATCGTTATCCTGCTGATCGCGTTCGAGATAGTGCTGAGCCTGGTGCAGGGCTAGCTATCTTTACGGTCATGGGCACGCCACCCATAGTCGCTGTGGTCCGCACTCCGATCGGACGCGCCGGCGGCGCGCTCGCCGAGGTTCGCCCCGATGACCTCGCGGCCGCCGCCATCCGGGCGCTCATGGAGCGCACCCGCCTCCCGGCCGACCGTATCGACGACGTGATTTTCAGTTGCACCAACAGGCCGGCGAGGACAACCGCAACGTCGCTCGCATGGCACTGTTGCTCGCAGGGCTCCCGGTCGAGATACCCGGGCAGACCGTCAACCGGCTGTGCGGCTCGGGGCTTCAAGCCGTCATCGCCGCCGCGCACGCGACGCGGGCGGGCGAGGGTGAGATGTTCATCGCCGGGGCGGGACGAGCCGCCGCGGACGGGTGTCACCGTCGAGAGCCTGGGCCGGCTCAAGCCGGCGTTCGTGCCCGATGGCAGTGACCGCCGGCAGCTGAAGTGGAATCAATGACGGCGCCGCGGCGCTCGCAGTGCTGAGCGAGGCGACGATCGCCGAGCAGGCGGTGGCCTGCATCTGCGAGCTCGAGCTGGATCCGGCGCGGGTCAATCCTTACGGAGGTGCCATCGCGCGGGGCCATCCCCTCGGTGCCCGCGGGGCCCGCATCCTGACCACGTTGGTGCACGGCCTCCGGCGCAGTCGCACTCGCTGGGGGCTGGCGACCATGTGCGTCGGCGTCGGTCAGGGAATCGCGATGGTGGTAGAGAACACGACGGCGGGCGCATGAAGTACCGGATGACGATCGCCCTGGCGAGCCTCGTCTCCGGCCTGGTGGCCGTGTATCTGCATCTCTGGAAGATCGGCCGAGTGGGTGCCCTCTCCTGCGGGATGGGCGGGAACTGCGAGCTGGTGCAGCACAGCAGCTGGAGCTACTTCATGGGAGTGGACGTGGCGCTCATCGGCGCCATCGGGTACGGGCTGCTCCTCGCGGTCGCACTGGTAAGCCTGCAGCCGCGGTTCGTCGACCAACGAGGCCCCGCGCTGCTGATGGCCGGCCTGATCGGGGCGGCCGTGTTGTTCACGCTTCGCCTCAAATACGCCGAGCTCGTGATCCTCCGAAGCTTCTGTCCCTGGTGCGCAGTGTCTGCCGTGGCCATCACGCTGTGCGCCGTCATGATCGCCTTCGACCTTCGCCGGCTGGGCGGGATTACTCAGCGCGATCCCGTCTCGAACACCGCGCGAGCCCGCGCGATCTGATCCAGCACCTCGGCGCGTTCCCCAGGGTCGTTCCAGTCGGAGTGGCGGTCGGCGGCGGCGCGGAGCCGATCGATCCACGCTGTGAAGTACGCTGCGTCGGCTGGCGAGCGAACCGGGTTCCCCCGCACCGACACGTAGATGGCTCCTGTCGTCCCGAACGGATAGAGGTCCAGGATGGGGCCGATCGGGCGTTCGGCCCGGGCCCGCACCGTGTACCAGCCGCTCCGCTCCACTACGATCGTCGTGTCCACCGCCGCGCGCATCCGGTCGGGGCCGGGGGAGAACCGCGCGACTACCTCGCCGTTGGCCACCAACTCGAAATGATCCACCGGCACCGCCGAGCGGAGCGTTGCCCGAACCGGTAACCGCACGCCGGAGCGCTGGAGGCGGATCTCGCTTCCCGGTACCTGCCCTTGCACCTGAAGCGACACGAGCGGCCCGTTCGTCACCATCGTACGCCCTGCCTTGAGCCCGGCGAGAAAGCGGTCCCGACTGAACGGCCCATCGGTTCTTACGTACACGCGCGTCGTGCCGACCGGCCCGCGGAGGGACGCAAAATTCGTCATGGCGTCGGTGCCGGCGCCGGCGGGAATACGAAATCCGCAGTTCAGCAGCTGATACCAGACTTTAGCTGTCGCCAGGTGGTCGCTGAATCCCATCACCTCGATATAGTCCACCTTGCCGAGCGCCACGCTCACCGGGAGATCATGGGTCAGCGGGACAGAGTCGGCTGGATCCGGATACACGTCGAACGGATGCACATAGCCGGTCACCGCGCCCTGCGCCCGGGCGAGATCGAACACGGTCGCGTTGGCGGGAAACGCGCTGGCCGCCGCAGTGCGCTGGTACGCCGCGTAGGTCGGGAGCAACAGATGATCGCGGAGGCCGAGCAGGCCGGTGTGGCCCCAGAAGCTGGTGTGATACTCCTCGTCGTGGACAATCAGTGTCGTGGCGGTGGAAGCCGGGTCCGGACGTCCCGTAAAGTAGGTTACGTCGGGAACCCGGCCCTCCTTGTTCACAATGAGATTCTCGACCAGGTGCAGGTCCTCCGCCTCCGCCTGGGCGCGGAGCGTAACCGGTGTCGCGCGATAGTGGCCGCCGTAGTTCATGTGCACATGGAGGTCGCCGGACCACCAGCCTTGCGCCGCGAGGTTCGCGATGCGGACCATCCGTACAGTCACGGTCTCGGTCGCGCCGGCGGGGACCCGGACGCGTCGGCGCTCAATCCGATATTCAGGCCCGCGGGATACCTCGATGGTGAGCTCCTGATCGGTCGGAACGGTGAGCAGGGCGGCGCCCGGGCTGTGGAAGTAGGCCGACTCGAACCGCCGTTCGGACCGCACGAATGCTTCATCGGCGTGGCGCCAGGCGTCATCCGGCGCCCAGCTCCGCCCGTCGGCGCCGATCACGGACACGCGCCCCGGCACCGCGCGCCCCCCGCCCTCCGTGATCGCCAGTGCGAGCGTTCCCGTCGGCCGGAGGTAGGACCGGCGCTCGATCGTCACCCGCTCGCGGCGCCCGCCGGGGAGATGCACCACCTCCAGTCCGGTGTTGCCGCCGGCGTTCGAAACGAAGGCTACCCTGCGGCCATCGGGCGACCACCGCGGCATCGTAGCGTCGTGGTCACCATAGGTGAGTTGGAACGGCCACTCGCCATCAGCAGTCGTAAGCCAGAGCTGGTTCCACTGCCGGCCGAGGTAGGAGCTGTACACGATACGCCGACCGTCGCGGGACCAGTCCGGGTCGGCCCGCCACGTGGTCTCCTCCGCCCGAATCTCCCGCATCGCGCCCCCGCCCTCGAGCGGGAGACGCCAGATGGTGCCGGAGCCCCAGGTGTGGCCGCGGTTGGAGACAACGAGCACCTCCCGGCCGTCGCGCGACCAGGCGGGTGAAAGGAATTGGTCGTACGCGTGGTAGTAGTACCGCGGCAGGCCCCCGTGACGGTCTTCGGTGACCCGGGTAGGCGTCGCCGCGGTCTCCTGGGCGCCGGGCTCGACCACGAACACGTGAAACCGGCCTTCGTGGGCGGTGGAGACGAAAGCAATCCGGCGGCCGTCGGGCGACCAGCGGGGATCCACATTCACCGCCCCGTTCCGAACCAGCGACCGCGACGTGCCGCTCGCGACGTCGAGCAGGCGGAGCTCCACCTCGGCGCCGTCGTATGAGGCATAGACGATCCGCTGACCATCCGGCGACCAGTCGGGCTGATAGTCATAGCCCGGTCCGTCCGTAAGCTGGCGCGCGTCCCGGCTACCCAGGCGCTGACGCCAGAGCGTGCCCTGCATCGAATACACCAGCTCGCCGCCGTCGGGAGACCACGAGGGCGCGGTGGGCCCGCTCGTGGCCTGCGGCAGGTACATCTCGCGGTAGTAGTAGTTGTGAGGCACCCGGATCTGATCGAGCACCGGCTTTCGCTGGCCCGCGGCCGGCATCGCGTACAGGAAACCGACGGCCGCGAAGATGTGAAGCTCACGCATCACGTCAGCCGGCCCAGGGAGAACTTTGCGTCTGGCTTGGCCGTGCCCAGCACCAGCCGCGCGACATGCTCTCCGACGGCGGGCCCCATTTTGTAGCCGTGACCCGAACCCCCGCCGGCCAACCACACATTGTCAGCGAGGGGGTGACGATCCAGGATGAAGTCGCCGTCGGGGGATTGCTCGTACTGACACACCCGTGCCTCTACCAGCGGCGCAGTGGTCAAGCCAGGGAAGCGACGCCGCAACACGTCGCGCGCACGGGCCAGCCCCTCGGCCGACGGCAGGCGCTCTTCGGTCGTCGGATCGATCGGAGGGCCGCGGCTGTCGTCGGCGACCTTGAAGCCACGCCGCTCGTTGCCCGGAATGCCGTAGATGAACCGTTCGCCATGGTCCACCCATACGGGACATTCGCCTTCGTCGTACGCCCGGTCGCCGGGCGGAAGCCCGAAGAAGAAGACTTCCTGGCGCGTGGGCGTCACCCGGCGCCCAATGACGTCGGGGAACACGGTGCCGAGCCACGGACCGCACGCGAACACGAAGCGGTCCGCGCGAAGCGTGGCGCCGCTCGACAGCGCGATTCCGCGGAGGCCGCCCCCTTGGATGGGCTCCGGGCGCGCGTGCGCAACGAGGTACTCACCACCCTCTGCAACGAGCATTTCGCGAACGGTCTCGCACCCCTGGCGCGCGAGCAGATAGCCGGCCTCCGACTCATGGAATACGGTCCGCACGCCGGTGAAGTCGATCTGTGGCCACCGCCGTGCGGCGTCCGTCGTCGAAAGCTCGGCTGCTTCCAGACCCGCCGCCCGGAGCAGCGGCAACGTGGCGCGGGCATACCGATCGTCGCCGGCGTACATCCAGAGTGCCCCGAGGCGGTGATACAGCCGGCGTCCGCAGCGCTGCTCGTGCTCCCACCAGAGCGCGAAGGAGCGAATCGTGAGCTCGACGTAGAGGCGTTCGCCGCCGTACATCCCCCGAATGACCCGGGTTTCTCCACCCGAGCTGGCTCGGGAATGCCCCGCTCCCCAAGCATCCACCAGGGTTACTCGATGGCCGGCACGCCGGAGGTGAAGCGCGGTCCAACCGCCGAACGCGCCGGCCCCCACGACCGCGACCTGCAGCGTCATGCGGCCTCCCGGATCTCCACGCTGCTCCCGCGATCCGCCCGCCAGTAGAGCACGCCGCCGAGTACGAGGAAGCCGAAGACACCACCGAGCACCTTTGCGATGTGATGCTGCGATTCAGGCGGCGGGATGCACGCGACCACCATGGCAAACACGGTGACGAAGATTCCGCTGACGCCGGTCAACCACCGGAGCGCACTGCCGGACGATTCCCGCAGGTAGCACAGGAAGAGGTAGACGTAGGGGATGAAGTAAACCAGCAGCATGGTGTCGAGGAGCACCAGGTACAGCGTCTCGACCCGCGTGCCCTTTCCGAGCACCGACACCAGCAGTAGGATGGTCGAAAGGGTCGCCTGCACCAGGATCGCGACGTAGGGGGTGCCCCAGCGCGGGTGGATTCTGGCGAACCCGGCCGGCGCGTAGCGATCCAGTCCCACCGCGAACGCCACCCGCGCCGAGCCATTGAGCCACGCGCCCACCGCCCCGATCACGTTGATCGTGATGGCCGCCGCGGCCAGCGGCACCACCCAGTGAAGCGCGGGCAGGTCGCTCACGCCGGCCGCAATCCCCTGCACGATGGCGGTGATGACATTGAGCCGCTCGGGCGGCACCATCCACAGCAGCGAGGCGGTCCCGACCACGTACACCGTCGCGACGATCGGCGCGGTCACGAGCATCGATCGTGGCAGCGAGCGCTCTGGGTTCTTCACTTCGCCGGCAAGCGTGGCGGCGAGCTCGAGGCCGGCGTAGGCGAACGGGATCGACGCCCAGAAATTGAGCCGGCTCGGATCGGCGAGGCTTGGAAGCAGCGAGTCGGCGTTAATGACGGTGGCCGGGGCGCGGGTCGCGAAGGCGTAGACGCCCAACACGATCACGAGCCCGGCCGGGATGAACAGGGCACTCCCGCCGATGTTCTGCAACCAACGGCCGGTCTGGATACCCACCACGTTAAGCCCCACGGCGAGCCACATCCCCACGAGCGTGACCGGCAGCACATAGGACAGCTGATCACCCAAGCCGGTCTCTCCCGCACCGAACGCCCACGGTGCGATCGCCGCGACGAACACCAGCAGGCTCGGATAGTACAGGACATTGTTGACCCAGTAGCACCAGCCGCAGAGGAAGCCGTGCCGCTCCCCGAATGCGCGCCGAGTCCAGCGGTAGATGCCCCCTTCCTCCGGATAGCGTGCCGACAGCCTGGCGACGGCAAGGCCCTGGGGAATAAAGAAGAGCAGGCCTGCGGCGACCCATAGCAGAAGACTGCTTGGCCCGGCGGCGGCAGCGGTAGCGAGCCACCGGATGCTCATCACGGCGGCGATGTTGAAGAGAACGAGATCCCGCACCGTGAGCGTGCGGGCGAGCGCCGGCGCGTCCACGGCGCGATGGGTCATTCGCGGCGAATCATCCTTTGAGGTAGAGCCGGTCGGGATCGAGCACCTCGCGGAGGAGCCGTAGCGAGTCGGGCGACGGAGGATCGACGCAGTCGAGCTGGGCACGCACTCGCAGGGGCCAGCCGACGCCCGCTCTCACCTCGTCGACCGTGACCCCGGGATACAGCGCCGCCAGGGTGAGCTCGCCGTCCGCATCGGCCTCCAGGAGCGCCTTGTCGGTGATGACCTTCACCGGCCCGGCTCCGGGCATGCCGAGCTCGCGCCGAGTCCCGCCGCGCGCAACGTGGCCGGGACTCGTGATGAAATCCACCTGCGCGGGGAAGGCGCGGGGGTTGAGCCGGCTGATCACCAGCGTCCGCCGCGCGTGGATCGCGATCTCTGCGGCGCCGCCGCTGCCCGGAAGCCGAACGCTGGGCTTCTGGTAGGAGCCGATCACGGTAGTATTGATGTTGCCGAACCGGTCCACCTGTGCGCCCCCGAGGAATCCCACCTCGATCCGGCCGTTCTGCAAGAAACACTGAAACACGTCGGCCATGCTGCACACCATGAGCGACCCGGTGACGAGCGCGGGGTCACCGATGGACACGGGCAGCCGCTCCGGCACCGCGCCGACCGCGCCCGACTCATAGATGAGCACCAGGTTGGGCGCGTGGATGGCGCGAGCGAGATTGCAGGCGAGGTTGGGGAGTCCGATGCCCACGAACACCACTTCGCCGTCGCGAAGCTCCGCGGCAGCGGTGGCGGCCATCATCTCAGCGGGGGTGTAGGAGCTCATCCGCGATCAATAGCCATAGTTGACGCCCGCCGCCATCCGCTCCCCGGCACGAAGGTGCTCGAGGCCGCCGGAGCGAGTGACGTATTCCGCTCGATCCGCCACGCCGTACACGAACTCGTCGAGATACTTGCGTAGCTTCGCCGGATCGCGACTGGTGTCTTCCCACGCGACGTAGAATGCGTTGTCGCGGTCGTAATGTCCCTGCGCATACGATGGGTGCGCGCCCCACGGCTCGACGACCACCGCATCCACGATCATTCCAGGAATTACGGTTCGGTTCGGGTCTGCCCGGACCACCGTCTCATCCACCAGCTCCTCGACCACGACGATGACGTGCTTCGAGGCGAACGCCGCCTCTTTCTGGACGCCAAGCAGGCCCCAGATCTGGGTATTGCCCTGCCGGTCTGAGCGCTGTGCGTGCACGATGGTGACGTCCGGATTGAGCGCGGGCACCGCCGCGAGCTCCTCGCCGGTAAAGGGACACGTGACGCGACGGATCAGCGGATTGGCGGTGGGGAGATCGGTGCCCATATAGTCGCGGAGCGGCCA
>DASSUE010000444.1:0-2118 GCA_035707305.1 Gemmatimonadales bacterium | reverse complement strand
TAGAACCGGTTCTGCAGGATGAGGTTGCGCTTCTCGATCGCTTTTTGAACCCGGGCACGCACCTCGTCGATCAACACCGGCTTCGAGATGTAATCCAGCGCGCCGAGTTGCAGGCACTCCACCGCAGTGCTCACATCGGCTACCCCGGTGAGCATGATGATCGCCATGTCGGGGTAGAGTCGCAGAGCTTCGCGAAGAAAGGTCACGCCATCCATCTCGGGCATGTAGATGTCCGAGATGCAGAGCGGAATTTCGCCGCCGGCCTGGAGCAGGGCGAGCGCTTCGGCTCCGGAGGCAGCCTCGGCGCAGCTGAGACCTTGGGATTCGATGACCCGCGCGAGCGCACCGCGGACCTGTGCATCATCGTCCACCACCAGGCATCTGGTGGCGGTCGCCGCGCTGACGGATGGTGCTATCACTCCGCGAAGCTACCGCTGGCCGCTGCAATCTTCAACCGCTGCTTGCCCGGAAGTGTCGGACGCCGTTACGCTTCCGCCACTCCCCACTGCAGCGCACCAGGCTTCGGCAGGACCCATGACGCGCGTTCGATCCGACCAGCCATCGCACCGTTTTGCGACCCAGGCCATCCACGCCGGTCAGATTCCTGATCCGGTCGCCGGCGCGGTCATGCCCCCGATCTATCAGACCTCCACCTACGTGCAGGACGGCCTCGGCCGGCCGCACAACGGGTACGAGTACGCTCGCACTCAGAACCCTACCCGCGAGGCGCTGGAGCGCAATGTCGCGGCGCTCGAGGGCGGGGACTTCGGGTTCGCGTTCGGGTCTGGTCTCGCCGCGCTCGATACGGTGCTCAAGCTGTTGAAGGCCGGCGACCACGTAGTAGCCGGTGATAATCTCTACGGCGGGTCGCAGCGGCTCATGAACCGGGTGTATGCGGACTTCGGCCTCCGCTTCACCTTTACCGACATGCGGAACGTGAACGCAATCGAGCGCGCGATGACACCCGCCACCCGGCTCATCTTCTGCGAGACGCCCACCAACCCGATGATGTTCCTCACCGATCTCCGCGCGGTCGCCGATCTGGCGCAGGCGCGGGGGGTGATCACGGTGGTGGACAGCACGTTCGCGACGCCTTGCTTCCAGCGTCCGCTCGCGCTCGGGTGCGACGTCGTGCTCCACTCCACCACCAAGTATCTCAACGGCCACAGCGACATGGTGGGCGGCCTCCTGGTCAGCAGCCGAGAGGATCTCGCGGAGCGGTTCGGGTTTCTGCAGAACGCGGCCGGCGGAGTGCCGGGGCCCATGGACTGCTGGCTGGCCCTTCGTGGCATCAAGACGCTGCCGCTTCGGATGCGGCAACACGATCTGAACGGACGCCGGGTGGCCCAATGGCTCGCCGGCCGGCCGGAAATCAAAAAGGTGTACTACCCGGGCCTGCCAACCCATCCCCAACATGAGCTCGCCTGCCGGCAGATGACCGGGTTTGGCGGGATGATCTCGATCGACCTGGGGGATCCGGCTCGCTCCAAACGGTTCGTCGAGGCGACCCGGGTCTTCGCGTTGGCCGAGTCGCTCGGCGGCGTGGAAAGCCTGATCGGCCACCCGGTGTCGATGACCCATGGATCGGTTTCGCCGGCGCTGCGCGAGGCCACCGGCCTGACGGATAGCCTGGTCCGGCTTTCCTGCGGCTGCGAGGACCCCGAGGACCTCATTGCGGATCTCGAGCAGGCGCTGGAAAGGTCGGCTTGATTAAACGGAATCCGCCCGGTTTAACACGGTTCACCACGGAGACACGGAGAGCACGGAGCGTTTGCACGTAGGGCGCTAGTCCGGGTCCGTGGTATGAATGTTCTAGTTTGAAACATACGACGATCCCGGCTCGTACACCCAGACATACCTGAAACCGTGAGTCACCCATGACCGTCCCCGTCGCCCGGCCCCGTCAGCGATTCCCCGAGATCGCCGCGGTCTCCTGGGAGCATCCGGCCGACCGCGCCGCCCTGCAGTCGCTCCGGGCGCTCCCCGGCTTCGATGATATCGTCCGCAAGGTTATTGCGTTCCTGGGCGGCGAGCGCGGCATTCGGCTCCTGTTCCAGGGCAACTCGGTTCGCTCCGGACCGACCCAGTTCCCCAAGCTCTGGACTCTGCAGACCGAGG
>DASSUE010000443.1:0-18431 GCA_035707305.1 Gemmatimonadales bacterium | reverse complement strand
CGTGGCGGCGTTGCCCAGGCCGAACACGGTGGCGGTGAGGTTGAGCGCGATCATGCCCAGCGCGGGGTGGTCGGCCGGCACCTCCGGGAAGAGCGGGCGAAGGACCGGCCGGACCAGCTTCACCAGCGCGAACACGATCCCTGAGTCCTCCGCGATCTTGAGCAGGCCGAGGAACAGGGCCAGCACGCCCACCAGGCCGAGCGCGATCTCGGCGCCGGTCTTGGCGAAGTCCAGCGCCGCGTTGGCGATCGCGTTGAGCTTCACGAATCGGACCGGCTCGAAGATCACGCCCGCGGTCGCGGCGGCGGGCGTCGGCCTGAAATCGATGAGTCGACCCTGGAGCTCCTCGTCACGCGAGCGCGAGACCTTGCCGATGGTCGCGAGCGGCTCAGGGAGGTTGGCGCCAGGGTTGAACCGGAGCTGGATCCCCGCCTGGGTCTGAACCAGGTAACCGGCATAGCTTGCGGCCGGCGCCTGCTCGGTCCGATAGAAGTTCGCATACTGCCCCGGCTCGATCCGGATCTCCACCGGCACACGGCGGGCGGCGGGGTCGTACCCCTCGGGGAAATTCAGCTGCACCGGTAGCGGTTGACCGTTCCGATACCGATCGCCGGTGATGTCGCCGATGTCGTGGCCGAGGGCGAAAACGACGCTGGCGACGATCAGGCCTGCCCAGATGTAGTTCAGCATCGACCGGCCGGGTTATGGTAGAAGCATGCGGGGGGATGGGAACGAATACGAGGATGCAGTGGGGAACCGCAAGCGTTACTCGACAGGGCCGGACGGTCACGCACTCTCGACGGTTCTGATCGGCCTTGGCATTTTCGGATGGTGGGAGGAACGAAGCAGTGAATAGGGCGGCCGTAAACGGCGTTGAGCTCGAGTACGAGGTCCGCGGAAGCGGGGAGCCCGTCGTGTTCATCAACCCCGGGATCTTCGCCGACTGGTTCGTGCCGCTTCTCGACCAGCCGAGCCTCGCCGACCGGCATCAGCTCGTGCTCTACCATCGCGCGGGATGTGCCGGGAGCAGCCGTGCTGCCGGACCGGTCACGCTGGCGCAGCACGCATCCCACTGCCGCTCGCTAATGCGGGTGCTGGGAATCGAGCGGGCCCACATCGTGGGCCACTCCTCCAGCGGCAATCTTGCGTTACAGCTCGCTCTCGATGCGCCCGAGGTCGTGCACTCACTCGCCATCCTGGAGCCGGCCCTCTACTCGGTGCCAGGCGTCGAGACCTCCAGAGCATTCGTGGCCGCCTCGGCCGGGCTCTACCGTTCGGGCGACAAGGCTGGCGCGATCGACATGTTCCTCCGGGGAGTGGCCGGGCCTGGCTACCGGGTTGTGCTGGACCAGGCGCTCCCCGGCGCCTTCGAGCAACACGTGGCCGATGCGGACACGTTCTTTCAACAAGAACTGCCTGCGTTGCGCCAGTGGTCGTTTGGCCGGGACGACGCTAGGCGTATCACCCAGCCGGTACTCGCCGTGGTCGGCGCACGGAGCTTGGACTTCGACCCGATCTGGGGCGAGCGGCACCAGCTGCTGCTCGATTGGCTGCCCAACGTCGAGGCGTTCGTGCTCCCCGTCGCGGCCCACCTCCTGCAGATCGAGAATCCGCAGGGCATGGCCGAGGGGCTGACGGCGTTCTTCGCGCGCCACCCGATTGTCAAACTCGAATCGGCGTTGGGCTCAGGCCGGGGACCCGCTTGACAGGTCTTTCCGGGGAGTGATACTCGCGGTACCTCCAGCACCCGCGAGTGCCGAGCATGTTCCGACCGACCGTCGCCTGGGCGATCGCGGCGTCGTCGCTCACCTGCGCCGCCACGCCGTCCGCCGCTCAAAGCCAATACCCCCTGCGCGCTCGTCACCGGCGCCGAGATCGTTAAGTTCCTGTCCGTTCCCGAGGTGCTGATCGAGTCGGTCAATACCGGGAAGAATGAGTTCACCGGTGCGGAGCTCTACTCATGTACGTGCAGCAGCACGACCCCAGGGGTGTGAGCGTAAAGCTCCGCCGTGCAGACTGGCGTGACAAGAGTGGAGGGACGATCATCGTGCGGAAAGGCCCGAACGTGGTCACCGTCACCGGCACCATCTCGAAGGCGGCGGCGATCGGGATGGCGAAGCTGGCGGTGTCCCGGGTCGGAGCCAGTTGACAGCTCACCACGCAAGCACGGAAGGGCACGAGAAGACTTCCGTGTGTTCCGTGTCTCCGTGGTCTTCTTCTGTCTGTCAGGTTGAGATGCCTTCGTACGGCGACTACCTGAGGCTCGATGACCTCCTTGCGCTCCAGTCCCCTCTCTCCGAGGGACCGGAGCACGACGAGATGCTCTTCATCGTGATCCACCAGGTGTACGAGCTGTGGTTCAAGCAGATCCTGCACGAGCTGGACCATCTCGAGAAGCTGCTGGAGCAGAACAACGGCGCCCACGCGCGGGGAACGCTGAAGCGCATCCTGACCATCCTCAAGGTGCTCGTCGCCCAGATCGACATCCTGGAGACGATGACCCCGCTGGAGTTCCTCTCCTTCCGCGACCGGCTGGAGTTCGGCAGCGGATTTCAGTCGCACCAGTTCCGCGAGCTCGAGTTCGCGCTAGGATGGAAGGACCCGAAGGCGGTGGAGCGCTACCCGTCCGGAAGCGAGGTCCGGAAGCGCCTGGAGCATCGCCTCAAGTCGCCGTCGTTGTGGGACTCCTTCCTGCGTCACCTGGTCCTGAACGGCGTTCCGGTGCCGCGGGCCGATCTCGAGCGCGATGTGACCCGGCGGGCGGAGTCGTCGCCGGAGCTTCGCGAGGCGCTGATCGCGGTGTACCGCGCCAACCCGCCGCTGGCCGAGCTGTGTGAGCGGATGGTGGATCTCGACGAGGGGATCATGGAGTGGCGCTACCGCCACGTGAAGATGGTGCAGCGGACCATCGGCACTCGCCGCGGCACCGGCGGAAGCGCCGGGGCGGACTATCTGCTCACCACGCTCAATCAGCCGCTGTTCCCGGATCTGTGGGCGATCAGGACTGAGTTTTGAACGATTTGTCTTCACCACGGAAGCACGGAAGACACGGACAACGCGCGGAGCGGCCGGATCACTCGGCGGATATGGATCATGAGTTTCCTATCCGCGAACGTTCCGTGTCTTCCGTGCTTCCGTGGTGATTGAAACAGACCAGGGACCACCATCGCTCACTCAATGGACCTCGCATCTCTCCATCGCTCTCCCAACGGTCTCGCGGCACACTACTCCCGATTCAAGGTGTCGGAGCGCCTGCTGCTCACCGGTCATTCTCACCAAGCATGGCCGGACTGCAGTTTCGCGGGCCAGACCAGGGCGTGGCTCGACGCGGCGCGGTACGTGGACGACAAGTGGGACGAGGCGTTCGCTCAGGCTGACCGGGTTCGCGAGGGATTCGCCAGGCTGCTGGGTGACGCGGGAGGGGGTATCGCGCTGGGCGCCAATACCCACGAACTGGTGGTTCGGCTCCTCTCCGCCCTTCCGCTCGACACCCGGCCACGTCTGGTCACCACTGGCGGCGAATTCCACAGCATCCGCCGGCAGCTCGACCGCCTGGAGGAAGCGGGCCTCGACGTCGTCCGGGTGCCGGAGGCCCCGCTCGAATCGCTCGCCACCCGCTTGAGCCAATCGATAGACGATCGCACCGCTCTCACACTGGTCTCGGCGGTGTTCTTCGACACGGGACGTATCGCGCATGGGCTCTCCGAAGTGGCCGCGAGCTGCCGGGGCCACGGCAGCAATCTCCTGGTGGACGCCTATCACGCGCTCAACGTCGTGCCATTCGTCCTCGCCGACCAAGGCCTGGGCGACGCGTTCGTGGTGGGCGGGGGGTACAAATACTGTCAATTGGGTGAGGGAAACTGCTTCCTGCGGATTCCCCCGAAAGCCGAACTTCGGCCGGTGATCACCGGGTGGTTCAGCGAGTTCACCGCGCTCGCCGATCGGGAGCGCCCCGGACGCGTCGCTTACGGACAACGGGGCGATCGGTTTGCTGGTGCGACCTACGACCCAACCAGCCACTATCGCGCCGCGGCCGTGTTCGACTTTTTCGTCGAGCACGGTCTCACGCCCCGGCTCCTCCGGGACGTGAGCCAGCACCAGATCCGGCTCCTCGCCTCGGCGTTCGACGCGCTCGATCTCGATCCCGCCGTTGTGAGCCGCGATCGGACCACGCCGCTCGACCAGGTGGGCGGCTTCCTCGCACTCCAGTCACCCGTCGCCGGCGCTCTGGTGACGGGCCTCCGCACCCGCGGAGTCTCGACCGATTCCCGCGGCGACGTGCTGCGACTCGGCCCCGCGCCGTATCTCTCGGACGATCAACTGCGAGACGCGATCGGATTGCTGGGAGAAGCGGCGCGGGATCAGCCCGCCTGACGGTCTACGGAGACAGGTCGATCTCAGCGGGAGATGTCTGGATACCGCCCGCGGCGCCGGCCTGGCCACGCGAGCTCGAGCCCCAGCAGAGCAGCGGCTCTCCACCCTCACCAGCGCCGCACGTGTGCACCGCTCCCGCCTGGACCATCGCGAAACGATGGCCGCCGGCCACCGCGGTGGGCCGGGCGCGCATCGATCGGGTGCCGTCTCCGAGCTGGCCGCTGGAATTGTCGCCCCAGCAGAACAATCCGCCCTTGGCCAGGATGCCGCAGGTGTGCGCAGCACCGGCATCGATGGAACGGAACGGCTCGATGAGTACGACCGGCTGGGGCCAGGAGCGGTCGTCGGTCGATGCATCGCCCAGCTGACCTTTCGAATTCTCGCCCCAGCAGAACGCCTTGCCCGCCTCGGTGAGACCGCAGGTGTGCCGGTGGCCCGCCGTGATCGCTTTGAAGGTGCCGGCCAGCACCATGGGCTCAACCGACTTGTCCTGACTCTTGTTGCCCAGCTGGCCGGAAGCGCCGTCGCCCCAGCAGGCCACCTCACCCTGGCTCGTCAGCGCGCAGGTGTGGAATCCGCCGGCCGCGATCTGCTTGAGCTCGAGGTGTCCCTGCACCGGCGTCGGCTCCAGCCGCGTGTTCTCCGTGCCATCGCCCAGCTGGCCGGAGCCATTGGCGCCCCAACAGTACGCGACATTGCCCGCCGCGATGCCGCAGGTGTGCGACGCACCAGCGCTCAAGCTCGAGAACCGTTGGCCGAGCTTGACCGCCACCGGGGTGGCTTGATTCCGGGTCGACCCGTCGCCGAGCTGCCCCTGCGAGTTGGCGCCCCAACAATAGACCTCCCCTGCGCTGGTCAGGCCGCACGCGTGTCCGTCACCTGCAGTGATCTGGGTGAACGCGAAACCGGCGACCAGGCTCGGCCGTGGTTGCCCACCACCCCAGCAGACCGCCTGTCCCCCGGTCCGTGTGCCGCAGGTGAGACTGCCGCCGGCAGCGAGCGCGTGGATCCGCGCGTCCGGCGGCTCCAGCGCATTGACCTCCGCGGGGGCAGGGGCCGCGGTCGAGGCTGTGGCGGTGTCGGTCCGGTCGTCGCTTCCGCCGGCACGCGTCGTGTCGCGGGGCGTGATCGCGACCACCGCCTGGCTGGCGGGCGCGGGCGTGCGGGGTGGGCTGGCTGTCGGCTCGGGCGCTATGGCGGCCGTTGTCGTGTCACGAGGCGGAGCGGCCGCTTCCGTAACCGCCTCGGGCTTAGCAGTCACAGTGATACTCGCCTGCGCGCTCGCCCCATCGCGCCTCGCCGTCACGACAGCGGTGCCCGGCGATCGCGCCACGATCATGCCGGTGGAGTCGACACTCACAACGGCGGGATCGCTCGTGGTCCACGCCGCAGGCGGGCCCAGAATGGGCAGCCCGCGATCGTTCTTCACCGTCGCGACGAGCATCGCCGAGTCGCCCACCGCCACCGCACTCCGGGTGGCCGAAAGCTCCACCGCAGCGGCGACCTGCACGTTGCCATCCACCGCGCGCGAGTCGTCTCGCCTTCCAAGCGCCAGCGCGGCACCCGCAGCGATCGCTCCCAGGGTTCCGACCGCTGCGACCCATTTCCATGGCTTGCGGCTCCGCGCCGGCCCCACAGCGGTCGCTGCCGACACCCGCTCGGGCTCCACCACGACCAGCCGGACCGACCCTTCGGCGCCCTCGGCCGTCGCCGAGATCGCGGCCTCGCCGTGACCGACCCCGGTGACGACGCCATCGGGTGACACCAGAGCGACAGAGGGGTCGGTGGAGCGCCATTCGACTTTCCGGTGCACCTCGCGGCTGTCGGCGTCGCGCACGACGGCGGAAAGCCGAACCTGCCGACCCACTGCGAGCGACTCGGGCGCAGGCGAGACCGCGAGACTGAAGCCGCCGGCATTCGTGAACGCCGGCGTCCGGAGCTGGGGCACGGGGCTGGGTACCGTGCTCTCACATTCGTCGTCGTCCCTGAGGTCGACGCGGGCAAGCTGCGCCAGCTCTTCCCGCAATGGATCGGTGTCGGGCACCGCGGCCGCGCCGAGCGCCGCGAGCGCGTCGGCCATCGTGGGCCACCGCTCGGCTGGAGCCTTGGCGAGCATCCGATCGACCGCCGCCGCGAGGTCGGGAGGACAGTCCGGGCGCTTGGAACGAATGGGTGCTGGCGGCGTCTCCGCATGGGCGTGCATGACCGCGAAGCTGCTGCCGGTGAAGGGAACCGACCCGGTCAGCATCTCGTACGCCACGATCCCGAGCGAGTACTGGTCGCTGGCCCAGGTCACGGTCTGCGCCTCGCACTGCTCGGGGCTCATGTACGTGAGCGTGCCGATCACCATGCCCGTGAGGGTATAGCTCGTCGCTTCGGCGACCTTGGCGATCCCGAAGTCGGTGACGACCGCGTTGCCATCGTCGCCGAGCAGAATATTGGCGGGCTTCACATCCCGGTGGATCACCCCGCGGCGGTGCGCGTACGCCAGCGCGCTCCCCACCTGAAACAGCAGGTTGCGGATGATTGGAATCGGCAGCCGACCCTCGCGCCGCAACACGTGCTCCAGCGACCGGCCCCGCACGAACTTCATGATGAAGTAGGGAAGCTCGTCGAGTCGCCGGACGGAATGGATCGTGATGATGTGGGGATGATTGAGGCCAGCGACGGTGCGGGCCTCCTGCAGAAACCGGTCGACCATGCCCTCGCCCATCATGACCGCCGGCGACATCACCTTGATGGCGACCTTGCGGCCGAGCACGATCTCGTGCGCGAGAAACACGGCGGCAAACCCGCCGCGGCCGAGCTCGCGCTGAATGACGAACTCGCCCGCGGTCGCGGCGCGGAGCTGCTGCAGCACCTGGTTCCAGGGCGAATCGAGATAGGGCGGGGACGCGGACATAGGGTGTCGTTACCACCTTGTGTCGCGGCCGGGGGACGCGCAAGGGTCTGCTTGTGAACCCCAGCGAGTCACGATCCCAGGAGTGCTCGGTAGACGCTTGGGTCCACGTTGCCCCCGGTGACCACGCAGCAGACCCGCTTGCCTTGGAGCGCCGGCGGCGCCGCGAGCAATGCGGCGAGGCTCAGGGCACCGGTGGGCTCCGCTTTCAGGTTCGCGAAGCTGAACAGCAGCTGCACAGCCTGGACGATGGCGTCTTCCGGGATCTCGAAGATCGTGGAGAGCCCGCGCTGGAGCACCGGCCAGTTCCGTTGTCCCACACTGATCGTGCGGGCACCATCGGCTATGGTGTCGGGCTCCCGTTCGTTCGCGATCAACCGGCCGGCCCGGAGCGATGCGGCCGCATCGTTGCCGTTGAGCGGCTCCGCGCCGAAAACCCGGGTCCGGCTCCCCGCTTCTTCCAGCCCCGTGATGACGCCCGCGCTCAGTCCTCCGCCGCCGACCGGCACGACGACCGCGTCGAATGGCGGATCGGCACCGGCCAGCTCCCGGCCGAGCGTAGCGTTGCCTTGAATGACGAGCCAATCGTCATAGGCGCTCGCGATGTACGCGTCGGGATGCTGGTCGGCCAGCTCCCGGATCCGCGCAGCGCGGGATTTCACCCGCAGGTCGATCAGGTCAACGGCACCGCCGTACTCCCGAACGGCATCCACCTTGACCTGGGCGGAGGTGTCGGGCATGACCACTGTGCAACGCTTTCCGAAGATCCGGCATGCTGACGCGATGGCTTGGCCGAAATTCCCGGATGACGCAGCGATCACGTGAGGGTTCGGTACGTTCGCGGCGACGTGATAGGCTGGGCGAAACTTGAAGCTGCCGGTGTGCTGAAACGTCTCCACCGCGAGAACCAGGTCGAGATCCAGGTGAGCCGCCAGACGGGCTGGTTCAAGAAACAGGGCCGGTCGGGGTACGACCATGAGGCCGTTCATGCGAGTCCGCCCCGGCGCCTATTCCCCGCCTAGCCGTTGTGCCAAAGCGAGGAATCGAGAATCCTCCCTGAGCGATGCGAGTCGGGGATCGATCAGCAGGTAGGCCAGTACGGTGGATCGCTCTTGGTACGCGCGCTCGAGGTAACGGAGAGCGTGATCGCGTTCCCCCAAGCCGGTGTGGACCAGCGCGAAATAGTAGGACGGCACGTAGCTCTTGTCCGCGGCCTTGCGCAGGGCGGCCAGGATGCCCCGCGCGGAGGCCGCACGCCCGGCGACCCCGTAGACGTGGCCGAGTGACGACTTGCGATTGAGGCTCACGGTGCTGATCGGCTCGAGGATCGCGATCGCCTCATCCAATCGCCCCTGCTGCTCGGCCACGAGCGCCCGTCCCCAAATCGCCAGCACATCGGTGGAGTCCCGCTTCAAGACCTCCCGCAGCCCGGCGTCCGCCTCGTCATACCGACCTGCGAAGTAATCGAGCAGGGCCCGGTTCGTCTGCAGTCCGAGCGACAGCGGATCCAGCTCCACAGCACGTCCGAGCTGCGCGATGGCTTCGTCGATTCGGCGACGCGACGCGAGGAACCTGCTATACGAGAAGTAGGCGTCGGCGTAGCTCGGCCGGAGCTCGAGGGCCCGCCGGAACGCCTGCTCGGCGGCGCGCCAGTCCCATTCGTAGTAGGCGCGGATGTAGGCGTTGGCCGCGTGTGCTTCCGCCAGCGTCTCGTCCAGCTCGAGCGCCCGCACCACGGCCGCTCTGGCCTTGGGTAGCACCTCCGCCGGCGGCAGGTCGGAAGCGAACGGAAGGGACGCGTAATAGTTGGCCAGACCCACGTAGGGTGGCGCCCAGTCGGGAGCGATCCGGCCGGCCTGCTCGAACATCGCGCGGGCCTCCTCCGACTCGCCGCGCTCCAGGTGGAAGCGGCCGCGAAGATAGGCTTCGTACGCCCGGTGGTCCACTTCGCGGCGCACGTCGAGACGGCTTCGCTCGGAGCGTCCGACTTCGGCGTGGATGGAGCGGACAATCTCCCTGGCGAGGTTTCGCTGCAGATCGGGCAGCTCGCCGAGTCGGCTCTGATACTCCTGCTCGAAGAGTACGGTGCTGTCGGGTGCCTGCAGCATTCGCACGCTCACCCGTACTGTGTCTCCAGCTCGCCGAATCGACCCCCTCACTATTGCTTCGACCCCGAGCTTCCGTGCCAGCTCGCCCAGCGAGCCGGGGGTGCCCTGGGCCGCCGCTGCCGAGGAGCGTGAGATCACCTTCAGCGAGCCGACCTCGGCGAGATCCGCGATGAGGCCGTCGGTGATACCGTCCCCGAGATACGAGCCCACGGCGCTGCTCCCGACTTCCTGAAATGGAAGCACCGCCACCGCGGTGACGAGGCTCGCGGCCCGGTCGCCACTGCCCGGCAGCCGTGTCGCGACGAACCATCCGGCGGCCACCGCGAATGCTGCGCCGGCGAGGGCGGCGACGACTCTTCGTCGCGAGCTCGGCCGGCTGCGGGGTGGCACGGTGGGGGCTGGACCGACCACGGTGGTTTCCGGAGACTCCAACGCGGCCACGAAGCGTTCCACCGAGCTGAAGCGGTCGGCCGGAACCTTCGCCATGGCGCGCATGATCGCGCCCTCCATCGCCTGCGGCACGGTCTGGCGAACCACGCGAAGGCTGGGAACCGGATCGATCGAGTGCCGGGCGATGACGGCCTGAACCGACGGACCGGTGAAGGGGGGCTGACCGATCAACATCTCGTACAGCGTGCAGGCGAGACTGTACTGGTCGCTGCGGGCGTCGACCGCTCCACCTGCAGCTTGCTCGGGACTCATGTACTGCGGCGTACCGACGATCATTCCGCTCAAGGTGAGCTTGTCCGCTCCTGCCACGTCCAGCGCGCGGGCGATGCCGAAGTCGGTGACGACCGCATGGCCGCCGGACAGCATGATATTCTCCGGCTTGACATCCCGGTGGACCACACCGTGGTCGTGCGCGTACTGGAGGGCGCTGCCGATCTGGCGGGTGAGCTGGAGCGCGGCGTCGAGCGGAAGCTGCCGTTCCCGCGCGAGCCGCTCGCGGAGTGACTCTCCCTCCACGAAGGGCATGACGTAGTACAGCAGTCCACCGGCCTGTCCCGAGTCGTACAGCGGGAGGATGTGCGGGTGCTGGAGTGGCGCGGCGATCTCGATCTCGCGGAGGAACCGGTCGCTGCCGAGGACGGCCGACAGCTCGGGTTTGAGCAGCTTGATCGCGACCGGCCGCCGGTGCTTGACGTCCTCGGCGAGAAAGACGATCGCCATCCCGCCATGGCCGAGCTCTCGCTCGACCTGGTATCGACCCGCGAGCGCCGTCCTGAGCTGCTCGAGGAGGTCCATCGCCCCGACCGGTTCCGCCTGAGCGAATGTGTCTCGCCCCCGCTGACTCGGCAAGGAAGCAGGGGTCGCGGGCTCAGGCGGCCGCTGGGCTCAGCGCGCGGCGAGTGAACAGTGCGATCGGCAGTCCGATCAGCAAGGCGTGAACCAGCACACTGAGCCCGATCCAGAGCGGGTCCTTGGCGCCCGGGCCGGCGCGCGACAACGGCACGACGATGTAGTTCATGATGACGTACAGGAGCAGGCCGTACGCGATCCCCGCCACCACCGCCTTCTCCCGCAGAAACGCCCAGCGCTGAGCCACGACGTAATAAGTGAATGCCATCGAGATCGCGATGAAGTAGTGCAGCGCCAGGCCCAACGCGGCCGTGCGCACACCACCGTCGAAGGCGGTCTTGCCGAGCAGGCCGGACGCCACCGATTGAAGGATGCGCTGCGCCGGTAGGTCGCGCTTGATCGCCCAGTAGGTGCAGGCGTAGATGATGTCGAAGGTTCCCGCCACCAGGCCGCCGGCGAGCACGATCGCGGCGGGGTTGGCGCGCCTGAGTGGGAGGGATGAGTTGGTCATGGTCCTCTCATCGTGAGAATCGAGAGAGGTGACGCCGGCCGCCGGCGCAATCGCACCGGCGGCGGCGCGATGGGCCGGTCAGCTACAGGTGCCGCTGACCATCTTCATGTCCGTCACGGTGAGCGTACCTCCGCCCGCCGCGGCGGCGTCCGCCTTACCCGTCTCCTTCCCCATGTCCTCGTGATGCTTCATGCTGGTGTCGTGCGGAGCGGCGGCGGTCTCGCCGGCCGGGGCCGCGGCGGTGTCCTTCACCGCCACCGCGCCGGTCTCCACCTGCGCCGGCGTGCCGGTGATCGTCACCTTGTGGCCGACATGGCCGTCCAGCTTGACCGCGGTGCCGGTCAGCCAGTACGTCTTGCCGCCCTCATCCTTGATGGAGAACGAACCGTCGCCTTCGCCCTTCGAGAGGCAGCCGGTGACGGTCGTCGGTTCCTGTGCGGTGGCCGTGGCCGGGGCGAACGCGCCCGCAAGTGCAACCACCGCCGCCGCCAACAGAGCCTTGCTTGTGCCGAACATCCTGTCTCTCCTCCGCGCCCACGCTGAGTAGCCGGATTGGCCGCGGGGCAGGGGCGCTGGCCGCGCCGCGGCGGCCACCAATCTAACCCGGCCTTGTCACCGCGCGACCCGAAGAACTCCCGCGCCCCGGAGCCGCCCGGTCCGAAGCGCGGTCAAACCTTCATTGGCGTGCTCGAGCGGAAGCGGCTCCGCGGCGATTCGCAATGAAACCTCGCCCGCGATTCGGAGAAACGCCTCCGCGTCGCTGCGCGTTAGGTTCGCGACCGACCGCACGGCTCGTTCGCCCCACAGGATCTCGTAGGGAAACGCGGGGATGGGACTCATGTGAATGCCGCCGCATACCACAATGCCGCCGCGTTCCACGGCGCGGAGCGCGGTGGGCACCAGCGATCCCACGGGCGCGAAGATGATGGCCGCGTCGAGCAGCTCGGGCGGCGCCTCGTCCGACGCGCCGGCCCACTCGCAGCCGAGCTCGCGCGCGAAAGCCTGCCCCGCTGTATCTCCGGCGCGGGTGAAGGCGAACACGCGGCGGCCCTGGTGCCGAGCGACCTGCGCCACGATGTGCGCTGCGGCACCGAAGCCATAGATGCCAAGCCGAACGGCGTCGCCGGCGGCGGCCAGCGAGCGATAGCCGATGAGACCGGCGCAAAGGAGCGGCGCCGCATGCACATCGTCGTAGCCGGGCGGGATCGGGAAGCAGAACCTGGCGTCGGCCACGACGTGTTCGGCGTAGCCGCCGTCCAGCGTGTAACCGGTGAAGCGGGCCTGGTCGCAGAGATTCTCTCGGCCGGACGTGCACCAGCGACACTCGCCGCAGGTCCAGCCGAGCCATCCGACACCTACTCGCGCGCCGGCTGAGAAACGATCGGCACCCGGACCCCCGTCCGTCACGGTGCCCACGATCTCGTGGCCCGGCACGAGCGGCAGCTTGGGATCGGTGAGCTCGCCGTCCACCACGTGCAGATCGGTGCGGCAGATGGCGCAGGTATGAACCCGGATCAGCAACTGGCCCGGGCCGGGCACGGGCGCTGGCAGCTCGACGAGCCGCAGCGGACGGCCCGGAGCGTCGAGGACCATGGCGCGCATGAGCTACATGATACATGCCGCATGGCGCGAGGAAATGCTGGCATATCCGGGGGCAGCGGCGCAAACTCGAGGTGCCTGCCACTCTCCGGTGTCCCAGGTGTCTGCCGTTGCTCCGTCGCTTGCGAAGGCTCTACAGTTCCGCTACACGCTTGAGCGGGAGCTCGGCCATGGTGGCATGGCCACTGTCTATCTCGCACGCGACCGGAAGCACGACCGGCGGGTCGCTATCAAAGTGCTCCGGCCCGAAGTAGCGGCGGAGCTTGGCATTCAGCGCTTCCTCCGAGAGATCAAGGTCGCGGCGCGACTACACCACCCACACATCCTTCCGCTCTACGATTCGGGCATGGTCGCTCAGGGGGCCGGCCGCGAGGTCCCCGTGCCCCTACTACGTGATGCCGTATGTCGAGGGGGAGTCGCTCCGCGACCGCCTGCTGGCGGAAGCAAAGCTTCCACTGCAGGATGCACTTCGCCTCGCGAGGGAGATCGCGGAGGCCCTCGACTACGCTCACCGTCACAACGTTGTCCATCGCGACATCAAGCCCGAGAACGTTCTGCTGGAGGAGGGTCACGCGGTCGTAACCGATTTCGGCATCGCCCGGGCGATCATCGCCGCTGGGGAAGGGGGGCTGACAGCTGTGGGGGTGACCCTCGGTACGCCCGCCTACATGAGTCCGGAGCAGGCCCTGGGAATGGCCGAACTCGACGGCCGGAGCGACGTGTACAGTCTCGCTTCCGTGCTGTTCGAGCTGCTCGCCGGCGAGCCGCCGTACACCGGGCCCACCAGCCTCGCCATCATGGCACGCCGCTTGAGCGATCCCATTCGCGGGTTCGCACCCTTAGGTCGGATGTTCCCGAGGAGGTCGACGACGTCGTCTGTCGAGCCCTCGCCGAAGCGCCGGAGGACCGGTTCCCCAGTGCAGCGGCGTTCGCTGAGGCGCTCGGCCAAGTGAGCTCGATTACGTCGGGGCCGCACGCCCATGTGGTCCACGCGGCCGGTACCGCCACTGAGGACGTCTCCATCGCCGTCCTCCCGTTCGCGAACCTGAGTGCCGACAAAGAGACCGAGTACTTCAGCGATGGAGTGACCGAGGTGATCATCAACGCGCTCTCCCAGATTCCCGGGCTCCGGGTTTGTGGCGCGCACCTCGGCGTTTGCGTTCAAGGGAAAGGACATCGATGTCCGCGAAATCGCCCGGCGACTCAACGTGCGAAGCGTGGTTGAAGGGAGCGTGCGGAAAGCGGGCGATAGGATCCGGATCACCGCGCAACTGGTGAACGCCGCCGATGGATACCACCTTTGGTCGAATGCGTACGACCGCACGCTAACCGATGTCTTCGCAGTGCAAGACGAGCTGGCCCGGTCCATCGCAGGCGCGCTCCGGCGCAGGGTCGGCCATGGGGAAAGCCGATCGCTGGTGGCGCCCGACCGACAACATGGCCGCCTATACGCTCTATCTCCGAGGCCAGTTCGCCTGGAATAAGCGGACTCCTGAAGGCTACCGAGATGCGATCGCCGAGTTCGAGCGCGCGGCCGGGCTGGATCCCGGGTTCGCCTTGCCACACGCGGGGATCGCCTACTGCCACGCCATGCTGGGCATGGACGACATCGGGGTAGCGCCGCCGCTGGAGGCGCTGCCGAAGGCGCAGGCCGCGGCGGAGCGCGCGCTGGCTCTGGACCCGCTGCTTCCTCAGGCCCACGGCGCGCGCGGGGTGGTCGCGTTCCTCTACGATTGGAACTGGGCGCTGGCCGAGCGGGGTGGGCCTACGCGGCACTCGGCCGGCGAAGCGACGCACTCGCCGTACTGGACGAGCTGCGTGAGGCGGCTGCCCACGGGTACGTGCCCGAGACCTATCGGGCCCAGGTGCTGCAGGGGCTGGGGGGAATCGACGAGGCGTTCGCGATTTACGATCGCGCCTACGAGCAGCGGTCCGGTTGGCTGGTGTTCCTCCGGGCGACCCGCTGTGGGACGTGTTGCGCCCGGACCCAAGGTTCCGCGAACTCCTAAGGAAGATGCGGCTGGACTTCTGAGCGCGGTGCGGATCGCTAACGGGCCGCCCTCGACGGCACTGCGCTTGCCGGGGCGAACGGATCGCCCGCGAGCCCGCGGATAATCTGATCCCATAACTGTTCAGCCGCCTCCCGCGATCGCTCGATTGCGATCGCCCGAGTTTGTTCTCCGCTGTCGACGATGATCTCGATCGACGGGCGGACTCGCTGATATCTCATCGTTTCCTCCCTATCGCGGTAGGTGTCTGGGCGGGACCCTGCAGGCCGGTTGAAACACTGCCTGTAGGATCCCTGCTCCAACACGAGGTAGTGTCGCATCATCGGCCTAGAAGAGCGTGCTCGGCCGTGCGCTCGACGATGGCCGCCGACCTGGTAGACTCGTGCCTGTTCGGCGAGTCGAATCTTGCGAGCAGCGCTCGCTCCGCGGTTGCCTCATACCACATGGACGTCGCGGTAGGCTTGGCTGCCTTCACCTGGCCTAGGAGGGCGCGTGCGCCATCGATCGGGTCGGTGGTTCTGCTCATCTGGGCGTGCGCGATGGCTGGTGTCAGCATCCAGGCTGCAACCAGCGCGGCTCGGGTCAGGTTCTGGAACTGGGCTCTCATTGGGACCTCCGCTTCAAGGTTCTTTCCCTGGCGGTGCGCTTGCACCGCTCGAAACGTGGTCCTACTATATGTCGTTGACTCACATGGCCTTCAGTCAATCCTCAGCCCCGGCTCAGACCGCCACGAGGCTGCGACTACGAGCCTTCGGCGGCGCGGTGGTCGAGGCGCCGACGGGCCCGGCGGGCGGCGCGGCGGCGCAACGGAAGTCGCTCGCCCTCCTCGCTCTGCTCGCGGGCAGCGAACGCGGGATGAGTCGCGACAAGATCCTCGGCTATCTCTGGCCCGACGCCGACGCGGCAAAGGCGAGCCACCGACTGACCCAGGTCTTGTATGCGCTCCGCCGTGACCTCGACGCGGACGGGCTCTTCCTGGGCTCGAGCGACCTTCGGCTCAATCGCGACCTGATCTCCTGCGATGTGCATGAGTTCACGTCAACACGGCAGGCAGGCGACCTGGAACGCGCGGTCGCGCTCTACGCCGGCCCGTTTCTCGACGGGTTCTTCCTGAATGACGCGCCGGAGTTCGAGCGCTGGATGGAGAATGAACGAGCCGGCTACGCGCGGGAATGCGCCGAGGCGATCGAGACGCTCGCCGCAAAGGCAGGAGCAGGCGGCGACCACCGCCGGGCTGCGGCGTGGTGGCAGCATCTTGCAGAACAGGATCCGCTCAGTTCACGGGTGACGATTCACCTCATGTCTGCGCTCGCCGCGGGCGGGAGCCGAGCCGACGCCATCGAGCAGGCACGTGTCTACCAGGAGCTCATCCGGCGCGAGTTAGACGCTGACCCGAATCCGGCAGTGGTGGCGCTAGCGGAGCAACTCCGTCGCAGCCCTCCCCGAGCCGGCTTCGCATTACAGCCCGCCCAGCCGCCCCGGCGTTCGATCGCGGTGCTTCCGTTCGCGAACCTGAGCCCGGTTCCGACCAACGACTACTTTGCCGAAGGACTGGCGGAGGAGCTGATGAGCGCGCTCGCTCGACTGAGCGATATGCGGGTTGCCGCCCGGAGCTCGGTGAACGCGCTGAAACACCGCGCGCTGGATGCGCGCGAGATCGGTCGCCGGCTCAGCGTAAGCGTCCTCATCGAGGGCAGCATCCGGCAGGCCGGCGGCCGGGTCCGTCTCGCCGCGCAACTCGTAAACGCCGAGGACGGGTGCCAGCTCTGGTCGGAGCGGTACGAGCGACCGGCGGAGAACGTGTTCGCCGTGCAGGACGAGCTGGCTGGACTGATTGCGAAGGCGGTTGAAGCGCGGCTGGCGGCACGCTAGCCGGCCGATCAGTCTAGCCCAGGCCGGGCGTCGGGTAGCCGTAGGGACAACCGACAGCCCGAGCGGGCAAGAGTGACCGCGAGAGCATGACTGTGTCACATGCCGGCTGCTGCCGTCAGACCCGGCCGCGCGACTCGCCCGACGCGAGCGCGCGCCCGATGAGGTGCGCCACCCGGAGCGGCTCGGGCAGACGGGATTTGCCGAGCGTGCTGGTTATGAGAGAAGTGCCGTCGTCACCGGTGATGCCGGCGGCCGACACGTAAAGCCCCTCGCGGAAACGCCGCGCAGGGGGGCAGCGATCGAGGATGAGAAGGCGCTGGTCGAGCCCGGCCGCGACCAGGGCCTCACGGAGCTCTGACCCGGCCGGATCGCGGCGGGTGACCGCGAATACAGGATTGCCGAGCCCGGTCGCGAGCGCCTCGAGATCCACCAGGCCGAGGCCGGCGATCGTGATCCCACCGAGGACGACGGCCTGGACGCTCGGACGGCAGCGGAGGCCGCCGATCCACCCGGCGAGAAACCCGGTGGCATCGTCGCCGTCCACGGGGAAGCTGGTCACCGCGACGCTCTCGACCAAGGTGGCGCCCTCCATGAGCACGCCAACGACCGGCACTCTGGTGTCGGCTCGCTTCACGAAGGGTGCGTCGTCGACGCCAAGGATGTGGAATCGGGAGACGGCCGCCATGCCCGTCAAACATACGCGCGGCGACTATTTCAACACGTCAGCCAACTCGGTCGCGGTGTGCGGAGCAGGCCCTCTCGCCGGATCGCGCGCCGGCCGGTGGACCGGATCGGCGCCGATGGTGCCGACCAGCGTGGTGATGTAGTCGGGGGCGCTTATGCGGGCGACTTCAGCCCGGGCGCGCTCCAGCCGCTTGGCGATGCCGAGCCGCTCCGCTTCCTCACGGTGCCCGGCGCGCGAGAGAAAATCGGTCAGGCTCCGCCCGTGACGCTGCCAGAGCGCCACGTCGCGCGCCTGTTTGATGGTCAACCGCTCCCGATACCACTCGCTGGCGAGCAGCGCCTCGCGAGTGAACAGCCCTCGGATATCGGGATGGTGAGCGTCTTTCCCCTCGTAGTGACCGTGTGCCATGATGTGGAGCAGGGCTTGGAGCGGCGGGCACGCGTCGTCGATGGTGCCATCGTCAAAGTACGACAGGGCCACGCGTTCGTGCGCCTCTACGATGTTGTTCACCCCGTCGGCGAAGATCCGTGGGTCCTGAATCTCGGGCCGGAGGATCTCGTCGGTGAACACGGCCGCCGGGTTGTCGAACACGCGGCCGAAGAACGTGTGGACGAACTTGGCCGTGATGCGCCAACCGAGCCGGCTGGCCAGTACCTGGGTGCCCTCGAACTCGAAATCCTCGAGCCGCTCGAGGTGCCCGGCCTCGATCAGCCGCTTGGGATCGCGCTCATGGGGGAAGAGCCGGCACCAGATCTCGGGAATCAGCAGGCTCACGTCGTGATCCACCCGATAGCGCGGTCCGATGAAGCCGGCCGCCGAGCTGAAGCCGGCGTATCCGGTGAGCAGCATCGCCACCAGCGCGTTGTTGAGATCGGCCGTGGCCGCGAGCGCATTGAACGGCCCCTTGGTGAGCGCTCCCTCCGAGCCCGCGCCCGTGGTGCTGGGCGATGTCCCCGTGAGCGAGCACACATAGTCCATGAAGAGCTCGGGCAGCTCCTGATAATGAATGGGGCCGTACACGCACAGCGGCCGGGTGCCGTCTCCCGGCGGGTGGTTCCGCCGCCCCGACAGCACG